>NZ_JBFULV010000079.1:0-30934 GCF_054049715.1 Rhizobacter sp. P5_C2
CGCAAGCCCTGCGCGTGCCGCGCGGCCCAGCCGAGCAACACCGCCACCGCGGCCAGCCCGAGCGGATCGTCCGAGCCGTCGGCCAGCCGACCCGCGGCCCAGCGCCAGTGCGGCCACAGTGCCACCGCCTGCAGCCCGAGCCAGGCGACCGGCGGCATCGCTTCGAAGCGCCCCAGCCAGCGGCCGGTGGCGGAGGTGGACAACACGGTTCCCATGGCGCGGCCTCATGCCTTCGCAGCCACGCGGCGGCGCTGCAGCGCGACGCCCGCCACGCCGAACACCACCAGCAATGCCAGCCAGGCCGCCGGCTCCGGCGTGCTCGGCACCTCGGCGCCGAGCGCGGTCTCGGCCACGCCTTGCGGCAAGGGCAGCGGCTGGTCGACGGTCGGCGCGAGCGCGGGGTTCGGGTTGCGCACCACCTCGTCGATCGCGATGAAGCTGGTGTACTGCGTCAGCAGGCTGTACTTCAGGCCGAGCGCGGTGATGGCTTCCTTCTCGGCGTTGCCTCCCACCAGCGATTCCTGGTCGCTGAGCGCCGCGATGCGCTGGCGGGCCCACAGGTGGCGCAGTGCGGACGAGGTCTGGTCCTCGTGGCCGGCCACCATCAGCTCCTCGTGCCACGGGCCGTCGGCTGCACGGCCGTCGAGCACCAGCCTGCCGCCGGCCGGCACGCCGGGGCGCGAGCGCCACTTGCCCTGCAGCAGCACCGGGCGGCCGCCCAGCACGTCGGGCAGTGCGGCCGGCTCGACGTCGTAGACGTCCAGCCCGTCGAAGCGCGCCTTCAGCTGCGTCAGCACCGGCGAATCGATCATGCGGCGCAGGCGCTCGGCCTGCGCGGCGGCCTCGGCCGGCTTCGTGACGACGAAGGCCTCGCCCTGGCCGGCACGCGCCAGGCCTTCGATCAGCGCGCGGTTGACGCTGCTGCCGATGCCGAACGCGAACACGTTGAACTCGTTCAGGTGGCGGCGCACCAGCTGGAACACCTCGGACTCGACCGTCACGTAGCCGTCGGTCACGACGATCACGCTGCGCGACAGGTCCGCGGGCTTCGGCAGCTCGGCGACGCGGCGCAGCGCCGGCACGATCTCGGTGCCGCCGCCGCCGCTGGTCTGCGTGAGTGCCTGCAGCGCGCGTTCGATGTTGGCGCGGGTGGCCGGCACCGAGGTGGGCGACAGCATGCGGCTGCTGCCGGAGAACAGCATCACGTTGAAGGTGTCGCTCGGGCGCAGGCCGCCGATCAGGTTCTGCATCAGCACCTTCGCGGTATCGAGCGGGTAGCCGTGCATCGAGCCCGAGATGTCGACCACGAAGATGTAGTCGCGCGGGCTGACCTGCTGCAGCGGCACGGCCTTCGGCGGCTCGACCATCGCGAGGAAGAAGTTCTCGCCGCCGGTCTGGTCGTCGCCACGGTACAGCATCAGGCCGGACGCGATGCGGTCGCCGGCGAGGCGGTAGGTCAGGATGAAGTCGCGGTTGTTGGAAGGCTTCGTCGCATCCGCCAGCGTGACGACCGCATGCGCGGTGTCAGCGCCCTGCACGCGGATCTCGTGCGACGACGAGGCGACGTCCTTCACGGCGATCGGCGCATCGACCCGCAGCTTCAGGTCGAACGCGGTGTTCGACTCGGCGCCGGCCCGCAGGTAGGGCGTGGCGGCCCACGTCGGCCGGCCGGCCGCATCGGCCGCGGACGGGCTGCCGTAGCGCGGCCCGACGACGGTCGGGAACACGAAGCCGTACTGCGCGTCGGTCGGCACCAGCAGCTCGGTGTAGCGCAGTTCCACCGCGACGTCGTCGCCCGGCAGGATGTTGGCGACGTTCATCTCGAACACATTGGGTCGGTGCTGTTCCAGCAGCGCGCTGGTCTTGCCCTCGCGCTTGGCGTTGTCGTACTCGATGCGCGCCTGCTGCTTCTCGCGGATGCGCGCGGTCAGCAGTCGGTTGCCCAGGCGCACGTTCATCGCGTAGATGGCGGCCTGCGTCGAGCCGGGGAAGACGTAGCGGGCCTCGATCGGCCGCTGGCCTTCGTTGCGGTAGTGCTGCGTGACGGTCACGTCGGCGATCACGCCGCTGATGCGCACGTCGACCGCGGTCGACTTCAGCGGCAGCCGGTCGGTGCTCGCGTCACCGTTGTCGATGAAGAAGTACGGGCTCTCGCCCTTGCGGGCCTCGGAGTCGTCGGCGCGGGCCGGCGACCATGCGAGCGTGAGGACGGCGGCAAACAGCGACAGCGCGATGCACAGCATCACGCGGCCGACGTGGGTGAGGGGGCGGATCGGGTGGAACGGAACGCGGCGCAGCGGGGGCATGTCGATTCTCCTGGGCGCGCCGCAGGGAGGGCGCGTGGCCGCAAGAATCGACGGAACGTGCGAAGTGGTTTCGAAGCCGCCGCAGCGTCGTGTGAAGAGCGTGTGAAGCCGACTGGCACCGCGTCATGGATGACCACCGCATGACCGAATCATGATGGCGGCACGGGCGATACAGTGGCGCATGTTCCGACTCCGCCTGTCGCTCGCATTGGCCGCCCTGGTCGCCCTGGTCTGCATCCAGGCGGTGGCCGTGCGCTGGGGCGCGATCCGCGTCTACGCGTATGCGCAGCACAGCCGGCTCGCGAGCGACATCCTGTCCGAATTGCTGGAGCTGTCGGCCGACAAGCAGCGGCTGCGCGTGTGGGCCTCGCAGCAGCTGATGGGAGCCGACGCCTCGCTCGAGCTGCGTGACCGGCTGCTGGCGCGGATGCAGACCCGTGCGGCCAACCTGAAGCAGCTGGCGGCGCGCGACCTTGGCGCGAGGAGCGAACTCGCGGCCGACGACGGCGTGCCGGTGCCGCCCGAGGTGCCGCAGCTGGTGGCCGTCACCGAGCTGCTCGACGACAACATCGCGGCCGTCCGCTCGCGCCTGCTGCAATTGGCGCCGCTCGAGCGCGGCAGCGAGTTCAGCACCGTCTGGCGTGAACTCAACCAGGTGTTCGACACGGCCCGCGGCCGTGACCTGCGCGAGCTCGTCAACGGCGCGATCGAACGCCAGCGCATCGTGGTGCCGGCTGCGCGTGCGGCCACCGCGCACGGGCTGGACATGCTGCGGCTGCAAGGTGGCGCGATGGTGCTGGTCACGCTGGTCGTGGCGGTGCTGCTGGCGCTGCACCTGGGCCGGCGGCTGCAGCGCCCGCTCGACCGCCTGCTGGGCGGCATCCAGGCCCTGCAGGCCGGCGACCTGGGACATCGCGTCCTGATCGGGTCGGGCGACGAGTTCGACCGCCTGGCCGGGCATTTCAACGCGATGGCCGCCGAGCTGCAGCAACACCGCAGCGAGGCCGATGCGGCGCGCCACCGGCTGGAGGATGCGGTGCAGGCGCGCACCCTCGAACTGAGCACGGCGCACGAGGCCTTGCAGCACATCGATACCCGCCGCCGCCAGCTGTTCGCCGACCTGGGCCACGAGCTGCGCACGCCGGCCACCGCGATCCGCGGCGAGGCCGAGATCGCGCTGCGCGGCGCCGACAAGCCGGTGGCCGAATACAAGCAGAGCCTGTCGCGCATCGTCGGCGGCGTGAAGCAGCTCGCCGGTGTCATCGACGACCTGCTGCTGATCGCGCGGGCCGAGGCCGACCAGCTCGCGATGCGCTTCGATGCGGTCGACGTGCCGGCGCTGCTCGGCGACGCGGCCGAGCAGGCCGAGGCACTCGGCGCGCAGCACGAGGTGAGCGTGCTTCTCGAAGCGCCGCCGCAGCACGCGACCCGCCTCGCCACCGTGCACGCCGACGCCGACCGTCTGCGGCAGGCCATCGTGATCGCGCTCGACAATGCGGTCCGCTACTCGCGGCGCGGCGGCACGGTGCGCCTGGGCTGGCAGGTGCGCGACGACCGCATGGAGATCCTGGTGAAGGACGACGGCATCGGCATCGATGCCGAGGAACTGCCGCTGGTGTTCGAGCGCTTCGTGCGCGGCCGACGGGCGCGTGCGCACCGGCCCGACGGCACCGGCATCGGGCTGTCGATCGCGCAGGCCATCGTGCGCGCGCATCGCGGCGAGATCCGCCTCGACAGCCGCCTCGACGAGGGCACCACCGTGTGCATCGACCTGCCATGCCCATGAACCTGCTGGTGGTCGAGGACGACATGCGGGTCGCCGATTTCCTGGTGCGCGGCCTGCGGGCCGAAGGCTATGCCGTGCAGCTCGCCCGCACCGGGCCGCAGGGGCTGGAGCTGACGCGCAGCAGCGCGCCCTCGCTGCTGATCCTGGACCTGATGCTGCCCGGCCTGAGCGGGCTGGAGCTGTGCCAGACGCTGCGCGCCGAGGGCTGCCACGTGCCGATGCTGATGCTCACCGCGCTGGGCAGCCTCGAGGACAAGGTGAACGGCCTGCGCCTCGGCGCCGACGACTACCTCACCAAGCCCTTCGCGTTCGAGGAACTGCTGGCGCGCATCGAGGCGCTGCTGCGGCGCGGCCGCGAGCAGCGCCCGCGCGCCAGCAGCCTGCAGGTGGCCGACCTGGTGCTGGACCGCGAAAGCATGCAGGCGAGCCGGGCGGGCAGGCCGATCGGCCTCACGGCCCGGGAACTCGCGTTCCTCGAACTGCTGATGAGCGCGCCGGGGCGCGTCTACAGCCGCGAACGCATCCTCTCCAACGTCTGGGGCACGAACGAGGATCCGCTGACCAACGTGGTCGACGTCTACGTGCGCCGCCTGCGCACCAAGGTGGACGAAGGCCATGCGCTGGCGCTGATCAAGACGGTGCGCGGGCTCGGCTACCGGCTCGACGCGCAGCCCGGCTGACGGCGCACCGCCGTTCATCCGGCGTTCATGTGGGCGTCAGCAGCCGTTCATCGCGGCGCACGGGTCCCGTTCATGTGGCACTCGAACAATGACAGCCATGCATCGCGACGCGGTGCAGCGCCGCCGAGGCGGTGCCATTCAACCCAGACGAGGACTCTTCATGAACCTGCTGCGAGCAGCTCTCCTTCCCGCGATCGGATTCAGCCTGTCGACCGCTGCCCTGGCGCAGGCGCCGTCCACCCAGGCCTGCCAACCCACCGATGACAAGCAGATCGCGGCCCTGTTCGACCGTTGGAACGATTCGCTGCGCACGCTCGATCCGGACAAGGTCGTCGCGAACTATGCGAGCGACGGCGTGCTGCTGCCCACCGTGTCGGACATGCCGCGCACCAACCCGGCCGAGATCCGCGACTATTTCGTCAAGTTCCTGAAGAGCACGCCGCAGGGCAAGATCGATCGCCGCATCATCAAGATCGGTTGCAACGTCGCGCAGGACGTCGGCACCTACACCTTCACGCTGAAGGGCGGCAAGAAGGTGCATGCCCGCTACACCTACGTCTACGAGTGGCAGAACGGCAGCTGGCTGATCGCGCACCACCATTCGTCGGCGATGCCGGAGGCGGGCGCGGGCAAGTGACTGCGGGCCGTCAGGCGGCCAGCGGCAGCGACAGCGTCGCGATCGCGCCGCCGGCCGCGGCGTTCTTCAGCGTGATGCGCCCTTCGTGCAGCTCGGCGATCTCGCTGACGAACGAGAGCCCGAGGCCGGTGCTCTTCTTGCGCGAGTGCGGTCGCGCCAGCGAATAGAACTTCTCGAACACCTTCGATTCGGCGTAGTCGGGAATGCCCGGGCCGCTGTCCTGCACGCGCAGGTCGACGGTGCGGCGGTGCAGCTGCAGCGACAGCCGCACCGTGCCGCCTTCGGGCGAGAAATCGAGCGCGTTGTCGAGCAGGTTCGACAGCGCGCGCTGCAGCAGGAAGGTGTCGCCCTCGACGCTCGCATCGGGCCCATCGTCGACGACGATCGTCAGCTTGCGCGTGGCCGCGGCCGCCTGCGCGCTCGCGGCCGCCTCGTTCACCAGCGGCCGCAGCGCGACCGGCGCGCGCCGCTCCAGGCTGCGCCGCGACTCCAGCGCCGTCAGCTCCATCATCCGGTCGACCAGCTCCTGGATGCGGTGCGTCTCGCGCGCGATGTTGGCGATGAAGCGCGCCCGGTCGGCATCGGGCATCGGCTCCTGCAGCAGCTCGGCCGCACCGCGGATCGCCGACAGCGGGCTCTTCACCTCGTGCGTCAGCGTCTGCACGTAGTCGGCCACGTAGTTGCGGCCAGCCAGCGCATCGCGCATCTCGTCATAGGCCGCGCCGATCGCCCCGAGCGCGCGCCGGCCGAGCCGCGGCAGGCTGAAGCTGCGCTGCGAGCGCACGTAGCGCACGTAGTCGGCGATCAGCCCGAACGGCCGCACCAGCCACACCGAGACGATCACCACCAGCAGCAGCACCGCGACCACCGAGGTCACGCCGACCAGCAGCGTCTTGCGCCGCGCCGCATCGACGAACTGCCCGAAGCTCTGCACCGGCTTGCCGACGCTGACCGCGCCGATGATCTCGTTGCGCGCGCGCACCGGCGCGGCGACGTACATCACCGCGGTGCGGTTGTCGTTGTCGATGTCGGGCGTGGTGCGCGCGCCGTACTCGCCCTGCAGCGCGCGCCAGACGTCGTGCCACTGCGCGTAGTCCTCGCCGAGGTGGCGCTGCGTCGAGTCGTAGACCACCTTGCCGACGCGGTCGGTGACGATCAGCCGCAGCTCGACGCGCGTCTTCTCGAAGCCGAAGATGTCGGCCTTGAAGCGGCGCGCGTACAGCGACTCGAACACCGGCGCGAGCGTCTCGGCGCGCAATGTGCCGTCGCCCGACGAGGCCTCCAGCGTCGCGGCGATCAGGTGCGCCGTTTCCACCAGCGACTCCTCGGCCGACTCGCGGTAGCGCGGGTCGATGTCGCCGAGCAGCCGGTACATCAGCACGCCGACGCCGAACGCGTAGGCGAGCAGGATGCCGACGAAGATCCGGGTTCGCTTCGAGATGTCAGCTCTCCGGCTTGGTGGCCGGCAGGTCTTCCGCCAGCGCGTAGCCGGTGCCGCGGTGCGTCTTGATCGGCTCCAGCGTCGGCGCCACGAGCTTCATCTTCGCGCGCAGCGTCTTCACGTGCGCGTCGACCGTGCGGTCGAGGCTTTCGGTCGCGTCGTCCCACACGCGCTCGAGCAGCGTGTCGCGCGAGAACACGTGGCCCGGGCGCGAGACCAGCGTCTTCAGCAGCCCGTACTCGTAGCGCGACAGCTCGAGCAGCTGGCCGTAGAAGCGGATCTGCCGCCGCCCGTCGTCGACCGCGATCGGCAGCGCCGGCTCGGCCGCAGCGACCGTGGCCACCGGTGCCGCGGCCGGCTTGGTCGCGCGGCGCAGCACCGTGCGCACCCGCGCCACCAGCTCGCGCGGCGAGAACGGCTTGGCGACGTAGTCGTCCGCGCCCAGTTCCAGCCCGACCACGCGGTCGATTTCGTCGCTGCGCGCGGTCAGAAACACCACCGGGATGTCGGCCAGCGCGCGGATGCGCTTGAACACCTCGAAGCCGTTGGTGTCGGGCAGGCCGACATCGAGGATCACCAGCGCCGGCCTCTCTTCCGGCAAGCTCGCCTGCACCAGCGCGACGGCCTCTTCGCCCGTGGCCACCCACGCCGGCTCGAAGCCGTCGGTGCGCAGCGCGTACTGCAGCGTGTCGGCGATGCCGGGTTCGTCCTCGACGATCAGGATGCGCGGCTTCATTCGGTCGGCAGGAAGCCTTCGATCGACAGGTAGCGCTCGCCGGTGTCGTAGTTGAACCCGAGCACCGTCGCGCCGGCCGCCAGCTCGGGCAGCTTCTGCGCGATCGCGGCCAGCGTCGCACCCGACGAGATGCCGACCAGCAGGCCTTCCTCGCGCGCGGCGCGGCGCGCCATCTCCTTCGCGGCATCGGGGTCGACCTGGATCACGCCGTCGAGCAGGTCGACGTGCAGGTTCTTCGGGATGAAGCCGGCACCGATGCCCTGGATCGGGTGCGGGCCGGGCTTGCCGCCGCTGATCACCGGCGACAGCGTCGGCTCGACCGCGAACACCTTCAGCTTCGGCCAGCGCGCCTTCAGCACCTTCGCGCAGCCGGTGATGTGGCCGCCGGTGCCGACGCCGGTGATCAGCGCGTCGACGCCGCTCGGGAAGTCGGCGGCGATCTCCTCGGCGGTGGTGCGCACGTGGATGTCGATGTTGGCCGGGTTGTCGAACTGCTGCGGCATCCACGCGCCGGGGGTCTCGGCCACCAGTTCGTTGGCGCGCGCGATCGAGCCGTTCATGCCCTTCTCGCGCGGTGTCAGCACGAAGGTCGCGCCGTAGGCCAGTATCAGGCGCCGGCGCTCGACGCTCATGCTCTCGGGCATCACCAGCACCAGCTTGTAGCCCTTCACCGCGGCGACCATCGCGAGGCCTACGCCGGTGTTGCCCGAGGTCGGCTCGATGATCGTGCTGCCCGGCTTCAGCGCACCGCTCGCCTCGGCGGCCTCGACCATCGCGAGCGCGATGCGGTCCTTGATGGAGCCGCCGGGGTTCGAGCGCTCGCTCTTCACATAGACCTGGTGCGTGCCGCCGAACAGGCGGTTGATGCGGATGTGCGGCGTGTTGCCGATGGTCTGCAGAACGTTCGATGCGAGCATGGATACCTCCGTCGTTGGACCGCAAATTATGGGCGCGATAATTCGCCGATGTTTGCACCGCTTCAGAACGACACCTTCCTGCGCGCGTGCCTGCGCCAGCCCACCGACCACACGCCGGTCTGGCTGATGCGCCAGGCCGGCCGCTACCTGCCGGAGTACCGCGCCACCCGCGCGAAGGCCGGCAGCTTCATGGGCCTTGCCACCAACACCGACTACGCCACCGAGGTGACGCTGCAGCCGCTCGAACGCTACGCGCTCGATGCAGCCATCTTGTTCAGCGATATCCTGACCATCCCGGACGCGATGGGTCTGGGCCTGAGCTTCGCGCTCGGCGAAGGCCCGAAGTTCGCGTCGCCGGTGCGCGACGAGGCCGCGGTCGACCAGCTCGCCGTGCCCGACATGGACAAGCTGCGCTACGTGTTCGATGCCGTCACGTCGATCCGCCGCGCGCTGAACGGCCGGGTGCCGCTGATCGGTTTCTCGGGCAGCCCGTGGACGCTCGCCTGCTACATGGTCGAAGGCGCCGGCTCCGACGACTACCGGCTGGTGAAGACCATGCTGTACGGCCGCCCCGACCTGATGCACCGCATGCTGGCGATCAACGCCGATGCGGTCGCGCTCTACCTGAACACCCAGATCGAGGCCGGCGCGCAGGCGGTGATGATTTTCGACAGCTGGGGCGGCGTGCTGGCCGACGGTGCGTTCCAGGCCTTCAGCCTGGCCTACACGCAGCGCGTGCTGGACCAGCTGAAAAAGGAGCACGACGGGCAGCGCATCCCGCACCTCGTGTTCACGAAGGGCGGCGGCCCGTGGCTCGAACAGATCGCCGGCACCGGTGCCGACGTGGTCGGGCTCGACTGGACCGTCAACCTGGGCCAGGCGCGCCAGCGCACCGGTGGCCGCGTCGCACTGCAGGGCAACCTCGACCCGAACGTGCTGTTCGCGCCGCCGGCGCAGATCCGCGCCGAGGTCGAGCGCACGCTGCAAAGCTACGGCCCGGACCGCACCGGCCACATCTTCAACCTCGGCCACGGCATCAGCCAGCACACGCCGCCGGAGCACGTCTCGGTGCTGGTCGATGCGGTGCACGAGGCCTCGCGGCGCTGAACCGCGGCGGCGCCGGCGCGCCGGCCGCCCCATCCGACACGATTGGACCGCGTTACAGCCCAGGGGCTTCTGGGGGGAGTAATTTCCCCAGGTACGTTTGCACAGTGCTTGACTTATCCCCAAAACGCTGAATGTGACGAATGTCCCTTGGAACGTCAACGAGCGTCGCTGCCAGATCGGGAGGCATGCGCTAAGTCGTTGATTTCATTGAGTCTGAAAACTGCCGCTAAAGTGAGCAACGCAAGCGGAGCCCAAGCAGATCAAGAACTTAGCGCGGCTCTCTGCAGGTTTCCCACAAAGTTATCCACAGATCTCGGGGAAAGCTCCAAAACGCCTTTTGTATCAGCGACTTAGATGAATTTCCTGTGAGTCACTCTAGCTTTGGCCGATAACTCGCCCCCGCTTTCCACCGACAGCGCCACCGCGTTGCCGGTGGCGGTCGAGACCCCGCAGCACAGCGGGCTGCAGGGCACGCTCGATTACCTGAGCGAGCGCCCGCTCCCACCAGGAACCTTGGTGCGCGTACCGCTTGGGCGGCGCGAGGTGCCCGGCATCGTCTGGCCGGGCGACCCGAGCAGCGAGCCCTCGCTCGCGTTGAAGCCGATCGCGCAGGTGATGGAATCGCTGCCACCGCTCAGCACCCGCTGGTGCGAACTGGTCGGTTTCGCGGCGGCCTACTACCAGCGCAGCGTCGGCGAGATGGCGCTGGCGGTGCTGCCGCCCGAATTGCGCAAGCTCGACGACGCCCAACTCGCGAACCGCATCGCGCGGCTGCGCAAGGCGACGGCGGCAGAACCCCGGCCGGCGGCCACGCCGGCGCCCACCCCGCCCGAGCTGAACGCCGACCAGGCCGCGGTGCTCCAGCAACTGGAGGCGCTGCACACGCCGGGATCGGCACCGGTCGTGCTGCTGCACGGCCTGACCGGCAGCGGCAAGACCGAGGTCTACCTGCGTGCCGCGGAGCGGGCGCTTGCCGCCGGCCAGCAGGTGCTGGTGCTGGTGCCCGAGATCAACCTGACGCCGCAGCTGGAGGCCCGCTTCGCCGAGCGCTTCGGCAGCGGGCCGTCGCCGCGGCGCATCGTCTCGCTGCACAGCGGGCTGACGCCGGCGCAGCGGCTCAAGCACTGGCTCGCGGCGCACCTCGGGCTGGCCGACTTGGTGCTGGGCACGCGGCTCGCGGTGTTCGCGCCGCTGCCGCGCCTGGGCCTGATCGTCGTCGACGAGGAGCACGACCCGTCGTACAAGCAGCAGGAAGGCGCGCGCTATTCGGCCCGCGACCTCGCGGTGTACCGCGGCAAGCTCGAAGGCGCCTGCGTCGTGCTCGGCTCGGCCACGCCGTCGATCGAGAGCTGGCAGCGTGCCGAGCAGGGCCGCTACGTGCGGCTGACGATGGGGCAGCGCATCGGCGGCGGCTCGCTGCCAGCGGTGCGGCTGGTCGACATGAACCTGCTGCCGAAGATCAAGGGCATCAGCACCGCGCTGTCGCCGCAGCTGGTGGCGGCGCTCGGTGCGCGGCTCGAGCGCGGCGAGCAGAGCATGCTGTTCCTGAACCGGCGCGGCTATGCGCCGGTGCTGCACTGCGGCGAATGCGGCTGGAAGAGCGGCTGCCCGAACTGCAGCGCGTTCCGCGTGTTCCACCGCGTCGACCGCACGCTGCGCTGCCACCACTGCAGCCTGACGCAGCCGGTGCCGCGCGCCTGCCCCGATTGCGGCAACCTCGACATCGCGCCGATGGGCCGCGGCACCGAGCGGCTGGAGGAGCAGCTCGCGCAGGCACTGCCTGGTGCCCGCATCGCGCGCATCGATGCCGATTCGACGCGGCTGAAGGGTTCGCTCGAGGCGCAGCTGTCGGCGGTGCACGACGGCAACGTCGACGTGCTGGTCGGCACGCAGATGGTGGCCAAGGGGCACGATTTCCGCCGCATCACGCTGGTGGCGGCGGTCGATCCCGACAGCGCGCTGTTCAGCAGCGATTTCCGGGCGCCGGAGCGGGTGTTCTCGCTGCTGATGCAGGCGGCAGGGCGGGCCGGGCGCGATGCGGCGCAGTCGGGGGCGAGCGAGATGTGGGTGCAGACCTGGCACCCGCGACACGCGCTGTACCAGGCGCTGCGCACGCACGACTACGCAGCGTTCGCGGCGCAGCAGTTGAAGGAGCGCGAGATGGCGGGGCTGCCGCCGTACACCCACCTGGCGCTGCTGCGGGCCGAGGCGCGCACCGCGCAGGCGGCGCGCGATTTCCTGCAGGCGGCGGCGGACCTCGCGGCCCAGTTCGAAGGGGCCGACCAGTTGCTGATCTACCCGCCGGTGCCGACCAGCATCGCGCGCGTCGCGAACGTCGAGCGCATGCAGATGCTGATGGAGGGGCCGTCGCGCGGGGTGCTGCAGCGGGTGCTGAGCTCGTGGGTCGCGAGCCTGCCGAGCCTGCGCAGCGAGCATAAGGGTGTGCTGCGCTGGGCGCTGGATGTGGATCCGCTGGCGATCTGAGGCCCCTCAGTCACTTCAAATCTCGCTCAGGTACACCCGCTTGCGACTGATGAGCGCCCGGCAATCGATGGCGATGTTGTCCAGCGCCATT
This sequence comes from Rhizobacter sp. P5_C2, assembly GCF_054049715.1. Taxonomy (NCBI): domain Bacteria; kingdom Pseudomonadati; phylum Pseudomonadota; class Betaproteobacteria; order Burkholderiales; family Sphaerotilaceae; genus Rhizobacter; species Rhizobacter sp. P5_C2. The sequence continues at coordinate 12,186 of NZ_JBFULV010000079.1, forward strand.
GCAAACCTGGCTGGACCTTCGACAAGCGGCTGCTTGTCTATCACTCGATCCAGAGCCGTGCTACCCGGCGCTGACATGCTCTCGCGCGCGGCATCCATCAGACCGTTTGCTTTCGCGCGCAGACCATGGATCGACTCTTCGCTCGCGTCGTTCAACGACTCTCGAACACAGGAATGAAGCTCACGGGCCAGCGCCTTGAGGATTTTCATGTCCTGCTTGTTGAGGTTGATGTCCAGGAAGGTGTACTCGGCTTCCACGCGGTAGTCCTTGCTGAACTGTGGTGCTGGAGCCGCTCCCGAGAAGAGGTTTCTGGCGGCCTTTCGGCACGCCTTGATACCAGTCCCGCAATGCTTCGCTCCGGACGAAACTTTCCTGCCCACTCGATAGAGCGAACTCGTGATCACACTTGTGGACCGCATGGATACAACCTTGACTGCTGTTGCGGCACTGCTTGCACGCTCGCGGTGCGCGAGCGGAAGAACAACCTGTGCCGATGCGGGTGAGTGCCGTCGCGAGCCGGGGCGTTCCGCGTTGGAGCGGCCTGTACGGGGAGCACTGTGTACGTGTCCTCATGCGCGGCGCTCAGGCGAATGCGCTACACCAGCAAGCCCGGCACCTGCGGCACCAGCGCCTGCCGCTGCGCGGTCGCACTGCCGAGCAGCGCGAAGCCGAGCAACTGCCCGTCACCGCTGTGGAAGCGCGCATCGCAGCCGTCGTCGCTGAGCGTCACCGTCCACGCGCCCGAGGCATCGAGCGGCGGCGGGCACACCACTGTCGGGCAGGCTGGCGTCTTGACGATCACCGGCATCGCCGGGTAGACGACGGGCGTCGGCTTGCCGGCGAGCGTCGCGGCCAGCGCGCGCGCCTGCTGCATGATCGGCATCACATACGGCAGCGTGTGGCCGTCGACCTCGGCGCAGTCGCCGAGCGCATGCACGTTCGGCGCACTGGTCGCGAGCAGGCGGTTCGTCACGATGCCGCGGTTGGTCGTGATGCCGGCCGCATGCGCGAGCGCGGTGCGCGGGCGCAGCCCGACCGCCGACAGCACCAGGTCCGCGGCCAGCGTGCTGCCGTCGTTCAGCGTCAGCGTGAAGCCGCTGCCGTCGCGCTGCACCGTTGCCACCGAGGTGTTGAAGCGGAAGCCCACCCCCGCGGCTTCCAGCTTCTCGCGCAGCCGCGTGCTGGCCTGTTCGGGCAGCAGCCGCGGCAGCGCGCGCGGCGCGAGGTCGATCACCGTCGGCGCGATGCCGCGCGCCAGCAGGTCGTTCGCGAATTCGCAGCCGATCAATCCTGCGCCGAGGATCGCGACGCGCTGCACACCGTCGAGCCGGTCGGCGAAGCGGGCATAGTCGTCGAGGTCGTTGACCGACAGCACGTCGTCAGCACCATTGCCGCCGAGCGGCACGCGAATCGGGTCGGCGCCGAGCGCGAGCACCAGGTCGCGGTACGCGATCACCTCGCCGCCGTCGAGCTCGATCGACTGCGCGCCGGTGTCGATGCGCGCGACGACCGCGTTCGCGCGCAGCGTCGCGTTCAGCTCGGCGGCCATCTTCTCGGCCGGCTTCATCACCAGCGACGCAGCGGTCTTCTTGCCGGCCAGCGCATTCGACAGCATCGGCTTTGAATAGAAGCCGGCCTGGTCGCGGCTGACGATGACGAGCGGGGTCGTGGTGTCGAGCTTGCGCAGTTCGCGCGCGAGCGTGAAGCCGGCGAGGCCGGTGCCGAGGATGACGATCGGGTGTGACATGGGCGCAGGCCGTGAAGGCCATGGAAAAGCGGTCGCCACTGTAGCAGCGGGCCCCGACGGTTACCTTTGGAGCGAACTTTGGCGCAGAACGCCCGCATTGAATTGCCACCGCCCGGCTCCACGTGGGAATCTCCACCGACAAGGACTCCACACCGTGCTGACCCTCATCATCGTCGTGCTCCTCGTCGGCGCCTTCATCGCCTGGCTGATCGGCGAACCCTCGTGGATCGAACTGCGCCGCCGCCGCGTGCGCGCCCGGCCGTTCCCGGCCGAGTGGCGCCAGATCCTGCGCCGCCACGTGCCCTATGTGCGCGGCATGCCGGCCGACTTGCAGCTGCAGCTGAAGAAGCACATGCAGGTGTTCCTCGCCGAGAAGGTGTTCATCGGCTGCGGCGGCCTGCAGGTCACCGAGGAGATGAAGGTGACGATCGCCGCGCAGGCCTGCCTGCTGCTGCTGAACAAGCGCCGCCCCGGCTACTTCCCGAACCTGAGCCAGGTGCTGGTCTACCCCGGCGCCTTCGTCGTCGACAAGGTGCACACCGGCCCGGCCGGCGTGCTGCAGGAGCAGCGCCAGGTGCTGGCCGGCGAATCCTGGTCGCAGGGCCAGGTGATCCTGTCGTGGAACGACACGCTCGAAGGCGCGGCCGCGGCCGACGACGGCCGCAACGTCGTGATCCACGAGTTCGCGCACCAGCTCGACCAGGAGAACGGCGACGCCAACGGCGCGCCGTGGATCGGCCGGCGCCACCGGGCGCGCTGGGCCCAGGTGTTCGGCAGCGAGTTCGCGCTGCTGCAGCAGCAGGCCGAGCGCGGCGAGGCCACGCTGATGAGCCATTACGGCGCCACCAACCCGGCCGAGTTCTTCGCGGTCGCGAGCGAGGTGTTCTTCGAGCAGGCGCCGCTGATGGCCGAACAGCACCCGGCACTGTTCGCCGAGCTGAGCCGCTTCTACCGCGTCAACCCACTCAGCTGGTAGCGGTGTTCAGCTGACGCCGCCCGCGTGGCGCGCCGCGTCGATCTTGCCGAGCAGCCACTGCAGCCCGGCCAGGTGCTGCTGGTCGTGGCTCGCGAGGTAATGCACCAGGCTGCGCAGCGTCAGCGCGCCATAGCCTTCGAACACGGCAGTGCGCTCCCATTGGGGCGGCTCGATGCGCCGCAGCAATGCCATCGTCTGCTCGCGCGCGACGCGGAACGCCGCCAGCACCTGCGCCGCATCGGCATGCGCATAGTCGCGCTCGATCACCAGCGCATCGGTGTCGATGGACGCGAGCAGCGGCCGGTCTTCGTCGAGCGTGCGCTGCAGCCGCAGGTGGTAGCCGTCGATCTCGATGTCGCGCACGTGGCACAGCTGCGCGAGCGGCGACAGCGCCTCGCTCGGCACTCCGTCCCAGCTGTCGGGCACGAAGCCCTCGTACCCGGCGGGAACCTCGGCATAGAAGGCGGCGAGCTGATCGGGAAAACTGGCGAGTGCGTTCAGGGTGGCTGCGTGCATCTCGCCAGTATGCCGATCAGCCTATCCAGTGGGTGATCAGGATCCCGAAGCCGAGGCCGTTGATCAACATCCCGATCGCGAGGCGGACGGTTTTCATCGCGCGCCCCCTTCGAGCGCCGCGAGCTTGCGCGCGACCTCCGAACCATAGGCCGGATCGGCCTTCGTGAAGTGCCCGATCTGCCGCTGCTGGATCTCGGCCGGCACCCCGCGCATCGCACCGGCGATGTTGCTGGTCAGCCGATCCTTCTCGTCGGCCGGCAGCAGGCGGAACAGGTTGCCGGCCTGCGTGAAGTCGTCGGACTGCCCGCGTTCGTCGTAGCGGCCGGCGGTGCCGTTCACTGCCCAGCCTGCATCGCCGTGGCCGAAGCCGGTGGGTGCCACGCCGGCCGCCTGCACCGGCGCGTAGTTCTGCGCGGCGCTGCTGCCGTTCGGGTCGCCCGCGCTGCCGGCCATGCTGCCGTCGCGCTGCTGGTGGTTCACCGGGCAGCGCGGCCGGTTCACCGGCAGGTGCTGGTGGTTGGTGCCGACGCGGTACAACTGCGCGTCGTGGTACGCGAACAAGCGGCCTTGCAGCATCTTGTCGGGGCTGAAGCCCAGGCCCGGCACGACGTTGGCCGGCGACAGCGCGGCCTGCTCCACTTCGGCGTGGTAGTTGACCGGGTTGCGGTTCAGCTCCAGCACGCCGACCGGCAGCCGCGGGAAATCGCGGTGCGGCCACACCTTGGTCAGGTCGAACGGGTTCCAGCCGGTGCGCGCTTCCCACGCGACCGCCTCGGCCTCGGTCATCACCTGGATGGAGACGCTCCACTTCGGGAATTCGCCGCGCTCGATCGCCGCGAACAGGTCGCGCTGCGCATGGTCCGGGTCGCTGCCGGCCAGCCGCACCGCGTCCTCGGGCAGCAAGTTCCTGATGCCTTGCTGCGTCTTCAGGTGCCACTTGACCCACACGCGCTCGCCGCCTGCATTGATCAGGCTGAAGGTGTGGCTGCCGAAGCCGTCCATGTGGCGGTAGCCGTCGGGCGTGCCGCGGTCGCTGAACAGCATCGTCACCTGGTGCAGGCTCTCCGGCGCGCGGCTCCAGAAGTCCCACATCATCGTCGGCGACTTCAGGTTGGTCTGCGGGTTGCGCTTCTGGGTGTGGATGAAATCGGGGAACTTGATCGCGTCCTTGATGAAGAACATCGGCGTGTTGTTGCCGACCAGGTCCCAGTTGCCGTCTTCGGTGTAGAAGCGCAGCGCGAAGCCGCGCGGGTCGCGCTCGGTGTCGGCGCTGCCCCGCTCGCCGCCGACGGTCGAGAAGCGCACGAAGGTCTCGGTCTGCTGGCCGACGGCGCTGAACAGGCGCGCCTTCGTGTAGCGGCTGATGTCGTGCGTGACGGTGAAGGTGCCGTAGGCGCCCGAGCCCTTGGCATGCACCACACGCTCGGGGATGCGTTCGCGGTTGAAGTGCTGCAGCTTCTCGATCAGGTGGAAATCCTGCAGCAGCACCGGGCCGCGCGGGCCGGCGGTGATCGAGTTCTGGTTGTCTTCCACCGCGATGCCGGCGGCGGTGGTCAGTCGGGAAGTGTCTTGGCTCATGCGGGCTCCTGGTTCGGTTCCGTCAGTGTCAGAAAGCCAGCCCTTCCTGTAAATTCAATTGCTCAAAGACCAGCAATAGAGAATGCCAATCGCCGTCACACGCCGGCGCGCGGCACCAGCCACGCGGCCAGCAGCGAGAAGCTCGCGAAGGCCAGCACCGTGCTGGCCAGGATGATGCGGGCGATCCGGCCGTTGTCGGCGCGATGGCGCTCGGCCAGCAGCGAGACGCTGCTGGCACTCGGCAGCGCCGCAGCCAGCGTCAGCGCGACGAGGCCGAAATCGCTGATCGCGAGGCCGGCCCGGCGCGCCGCGAGCCCGAGCCCGAACACCAGCAGCGGGTGCACGAACAGCTTGACCAGCGCGACCGGCAGGTAGTGCCCCACCGGCGTGCGGCCGTGCGCATGCTGGCCGGCGCGCCACAGCACGGCGCCGATCGTGAACAGCGCGACCGGCGTCGCCGCATCGCCGAGCATTTTCACGATCTGCGCGAGCGGCCCCGGCAGCTCGCGCCCGCTCGCGGCCAGCAGCGCGCCGAGGCCGATCGCCCAGGGCAGCGGGTTGCCGAGCGCGGCCCGCAGCGAGCGCCGCATCGAGACGCCGATGTCGCCGTGCGGCGTGCCGTCGTGCCGGCGCGATTGCGCGAGCGCCACGCACAGCGAACTGGTGAGCAGCAGGTCGACCAGCACGGTGCCGATCACCGGCCCGGCGGCGCGCTCGCCGAGCAGCGCGGCCAGCAGCGGCACGCCCATGAAGCCGGTGTTCGGGAACGCGGCCACCAGCGCGCCGAACGCGGCGTTCTTCAGGTCGAGGCCGCCCTTCAATGCGAGCGCGATCGCCAGCGCCACCACCAGCAGCGCGCAGATGATGTAGACGCCGATCAGTGCCGGGTCGATCAGCTGCGCGAACGGCATGCTCGCGCCGAAGCGGAACAGCATGCACGGCAGCGCGAAGAACAGCACGAAGGCGTTGAGGCCGGGGATCGCGGCTTCGGGCAGCACGTGCCGGCGGGCGGCGACGTAGCCGCACAGCACCAGCGCAAAAAAGGGAATCGTGACGGCGAGGATGGATTGCACGGCGCGCAGTATCGCCGTGCGCAGCCTCTCAGGGTGAGGCGGGCGACGATGCCGGCGCGGCCGGGTGCGGCGCCGCGCCCTGCCGGCGGCGGATCTCGGCGATCAGCTCGTCGTACTGCTTGCCGGTCTCCGACTTGATCAGCGACGGCCCGATGCCCGGCGGCACCCAGCGGTTCGGCACGTATTCGCCGTGGAACGCGATCAGCGTGTGCCCGCCGTCCTGCGCGGTGAGGCGGGTGGTGGCCTCGTAGCTCTTGAAGTCGCCGCTGACCAGGTGCGAGCGGATCTCCTGCGGCGCGACCAGCTCGACCGAGCGCACGCTGTGGAACGCGAAGTGCAGCAGGCCGTGGCGCGCCTCGCCGGATTGCTCGACCTGCAGCGCGTTGTTGTCATGGCCGATCACCGCGCTGCTCTTCAGGTTGGAGACGAAGCCCGCCATGTGCTCGTAGTCGGTCAGCACCGCCCACACCTGCTCGCGCTCGGCGGCGACGCTCGCGGTGACGTCGAGCACCACCTTGCCGTCCTGCAGCGCGACCTGCACGTCGACCGGCTGCGCCTGCACCGAAGGGCACAGCAGCGACAGCAGCAACACGGCAGGTGCGAGGACGCGGCGGACGTTCATCCGCGCGATGCTAAGACAGCCGGCCGTTCGCTGCACCTGCGATTGTTTTGCCTACACTGCCGCATGGTCGCCACCCCGCTGAAGCTGTTCATCGCCAACAAGAACTACTCGTCCTGGTCGCTGCGCCCGTGGGTGCTGATGCGCACGCTGGCGATCCCGTTCGACGAGCAGTTGGTGCCGTTCGGCGCCGGCTCGCAGGCGGAGGTCTTCGGCGGCTTCTCGCCCTCGGGCAAGGTGCCCTGCCTGGTCGACGGCGAGACGGTGGTGTGGGATTCGCTGGCGATCATCGAGTACCTGGCCGAGGCGCATCCGCAGGCCTGGCCGACCGACCGCGGTGCACGGGCGTGGGCGCGCAGCGCCGCCGCCGAGATGCACTCCGGCTTCTTCAACGTGCGCAACCTGTGTTCGATGAATTGCGGTGTGCGCGTGCGGATCGACCCTTGGCCGCCGGCGCTGCAGGCCGAATGGAACCGGCTGTCGGCGTTGTGGGACGACGGGCTCGCCCGCTTCGACGGGCCGTTCCTCGCGGGCCCGCAGTTCACCGCCGTGGATGCCTTCTTCGCGCCGCTGGCGTTCCGGGCGCAGACCTATTCGCCCGCGCTGTCGGTGCGTTCGGACGAGTACCTCGCGCGCCTGCGGGCCTTGCCGGCGATGCAGGCGTGGTACGCCGAGGCGCTGGTTGAACCGTGGCGCCACGAAGGCCATGAGGAAGAAGTCCGCGCCGCCGGCACCCTGCTGCAGGACCTGCGCACAAGCGCCGCCCGGTAGCGGGCGCTAGTGCCGCTGGCCGGCCGCAATCGCCGGAAACTCCCCCGCATAGCGCTCGATCCATTCCGTCGCGGCCTCCTCGGCCGTGAGCTGCCGCCCCTCGACGCGGCCGACCGACTGGCGGTAGTCCTCGATGTGGCACACCTGCTCGACCATGCGCGCGAGGAACGCGACCTCGGCATCGAGGAAGGTCACGCCCACTTCATAGCCGGCGATCTCGCTCGGCTCGCACCAGGCCACGCGGGCATCGGCCTCGAAGGCCGGCTGCACATACGGAATGCAGATGTGCACATGCGCGCCCGGCGCCACCGCACGGTCGACATGCACCGCCAGGCCGCCTGCGCTGATGTCGTGCGCATGCGCCGCGGCCGCCCCGTGCATGCTGCCGGTGCCGATCTCGACCGGCAAGTCAACGGGGTGGCGGATGAACTGTCTCATGGTGTCGACGCAGTATTCGCGATCTCCGCCTGCTGCGCCAATAACCCATTTGAAGGGGGGGTGTCGGCTTGCTTTATCCGACCTGGGCGCCAGGTCGGCCCGCCTCGACGCCGTAGCGCGCCGCGGTGCGGATTGTCGCGCGCGGATCGTTGGCATCGCTGACGACGCGCAGCGAGGCTTCGAGCCGCTGCGGGTTCAGCCGGAAGCTCATGTAGCCGCGCTCCTCGCTGCGCGCGTACCGGATGTGCGGGTTCAGCGGCAGCGCCGCATCGAGGCGGGCCTGCGCCATGCCGTGGCTGGTGATCGAGGTGCCGCAGAACTCGGTGGCCAGCGGCGCCTCGTCGCCCGGGCGGCGCTTCAGGTCGGCCACGTAGTTGCAGTGCACGTCGCCACTCAGCACCACCGGGTTGGCGGCGCGCCGCTCGGCCAGCGTGTCCAGCAAGCGTTCACGCGCGACCGGGTAGCCGGCCCAGCCGTCGGTCCAGAAGCGGCCTTCCTGGGTCCAGGTGAACGGCGCCATCAGCGTCTGCTGCGCGAGCAGGTTCCAGCGCACGTCGTTGCGCGCGAGGCCGTCGTTCAACCACTGCTCCTGCGCCGCGCCGAGCAGCGTGCGCCCGGGCTTCATCAACTCGGGGCAGGCGGCCAGGTCGACGGTCGACGAGCCACCGCGGCCCGGCTTCTGGCAGGCTTGGTGGTCGCGGTACTGGCGGTCGTCGAGCACATGGAAGCGTGCGAGAGCCCCCCAGTCGCAGCGGTCGAACACCTGCGCGTTCGCGCGCACCGGCCGCGACGACAGCGGCACCGGCATGTGTTCCCACCAGGCCTGGTAGGCGGCGGCGCGACGTTCGAGGAAGTTCGGCGCGAGGTCCTGCCCCTGGTCGTTCGCGTAGTCGTTCGCGACCTCGTGGTCGTCCCAGGTCGCGATCCACGGCGCCGCGGCATGGATGCGCTGCAGGTCGGCATCGCCCTTGTACTGCGCATAGCGGGCCCGGTACTGCGCGAGCGTCWTCGCCTCGCCGCTGCCTTCGTGCAGGCGCACGCTGCCGGCCACCGGCCCGTACTCGTAGATGTAGTCGCCGAGGAAGACGACCAGGTCGGGCGCCTCGTCGGCCAGGTGGCGCCACGCGGCGAAGTGGCCGTGGTCCCAGCGCTGGCACGATGCGATCGCGAAGGCCAGCGATTCGTTCGCGCCGGCCGGCGGCGCGGTGCGGGTGCGGCCGGTCGCGCTGCGCGCGCCGAGCGCGGTGAAGCGGTAGAAGTAGGCCCGCGACGGTGCCAGCTCGCGCGGCTGCGCATGCACGCTGTGGCCCCAGGCGGCTTCGGCGGTTTCGGTGCCGCGGGCGACGACCTGCGTGAAGGCCTCGTCGCGCGCCAGCTCCCACTGCACCGGCACGCGCGCCGGCAGGTCGTCGCCGATCAAGCGCGTCCACAGCACCACGCTGTCGGCGCGCGGCGAACCGGAGGCGATGCCGAGCGCGAAGCGGTCGATGTCGGCGGCGCGCGCGTTGCGCACGAACAGCGGCGCGCTGGCGCTGGCCGCGGCCCATTGCAGCAGGCGGCGGCGGTCGAACGAAGTGGGGCTCATGGAATTGTCAGGCAAGAAGCGTTCAGGGGGATCGCGTTTGTTCTATCACAGTCGAGCGGCATCCCCACGACGGGCGCTCGCCTATGATCGATGCGACTCCCCTTCCGAAGCCGTCCCCCCGTGTCCTCCTCCCCCGACTCCGCCTCCACGCTGAACAACGCCCAGATGGAGGCCGTGCAGCACCTGTCCGGCCCGTGTCTCGTGCTGGCCGGCGCCGGCTCGGGCAAGACGCGGGTCATCACGCACAAGATCGCGCGGCTGCTGCAAGCCGGCTATGCGCCGGGCCAGATCGCCGCGATCACCTTCACCAACAAGGCCGCGCAGGAAATGCGCGAGCGCGCCAAGTCGCTGATCGGCGCGCGCGCCGCGAAGCACCTGGTGGTCAGCACCTTCCACTCGCTGGGCGTGCGCATCCTGCGCGCCGAGGGCGCGCGGCTCGGGCTGAAGGAGAAGTTCAGCATCCTCGACAGCGACGACGTGCTCGGCATCCTGAAGGATGCCGGCGGCACCACCGACATCGCGATGGCGCGCCGCTGGCAGTGGACCATCAGCCTGTGGAAGAACGAAGGCCTGGGCAGCGATGACGTGAAGCCCGAGACCGACGACGACGTGGTCGCGCAGAAGGTGATGAAGCGCTATGAAGAGCGGCTCTCGGCCTACCAGGCGGTCGACTTCGACGACCTGATCGGCATGCCGTACCGGCTGCTGAAGCGCGACGAAGAAGCCCGCGCGACCTGGCAGAACACGCTGCGCTACGTGCTGGTCGACGAGTACCAGGACACCAACGCGATCCAGTACGAGCTGCTGAAGAGCATCGTCGGCGAGCGCGGCATGTTCACCGCGGTGGGCGACGACGACCAGAGCATCTACGGCTGGCGCGGCGCCACCATCGAGAACCTGCGCCGCCTGCCGCAGGAGTACGCCGACCTGAAGGTGATCCCGCTGGAGCAGAACTACCGCTCCACCGGCTACATCCTGCGCGCGGCCAACGCGGTGATCGGCCACAACCCGAAGCTGTTCGAGAAGAAGCTGTGGAGCGCGTTCGGCGACGGCGAGCCGGTGCAGCTGGTCGAGTGCGACAACGAGGAGCATGAGGCCGAGCGCGCGGTCGCGCGCATCCAGGCGATCCGCGCGAACGGCGCCGCCGACGGCGTGCAGTTCAAGGATTTCGCGATCCTGTACCGCGCCAACCACCTGGCGCGGGTGTTCGAGAAGGCGCTGCGCAAGGCCGAGCTGCCGTACAAGGTGTCGGGCGGCCAGAGCTTCTTCGACCGCGCCGAGATCCGCGACCTGTGCGCCTGGCTGCGCCTGCTCGTCAACAACGACGACGACCCGGCCTTCCTGCGCGCCGTGACCACGCCCAAGCGCGGCATCGGGCACCAGACACTGGGCAGCCTCGGCGAGTTCGCCGGCAAGTGGAAGACCAGCCTGTACGAGGCGCTGTTCGCCGAGAGCCTGGGCACCGCGATCAACGCGCGCGCGATCGGCTCGCTGCACGAGTTCGGCCGCTACGTCAGCGACTTCGAGTACCGCGCCCGCCACACCACCGGCGCCGACGATGCGAAGGCGCTGCTGATGGGCTGGCTGAAGGACATCGACTACGAGAAGCACCTGTACGACGGCGAGGACAGCGAGAAGCTCGCCGCGTCGCGCTGGTCGAACGTGATCGACTTCATCGACTGGATCGCCAAGCGCTGCGGCGGCGAGATCGAGAACGACGGCGGCATGAGCATCGAGACCGAGCGCACCAGCGTACTCGACGTCGCGCAGACCATCTCGGTGATCATGAGCCTGGCCGAGCGCGGCGAGGAGCAGGACGTCATCACGCTGTCGACGCTGCACGCCTCCAAGGGCCTCGAGTGGCCGCACGTCGTGCTGGTCGGCGTCAACGAAGGGCTGTTGCCGTTTCGCAGCGACGACGAGGAGATGACGCCGCAGCGGCTCGAGGAAGAACGCCGGCTGATGTACGTCGGCATCACGCGGGCGCGCACGACGCTCGCGGTGAGCACGCTGCGCCGGCGCAAGCGCGGCCGCGATTTCGTGCAGGGCATCCCGAGCCGCTTCATCGCCGAGATGAAGCTGGACGAGGCCGGCCCGAAGGAAGACCCGCGCGAGAAGCTGAAGGCGCTGCGCGCCGCGGCGCTGGCGCGGGCCGAGCTGGCCAAGGCCGCAGCACCGGCAGCGGGGGCGGCATGAAGCCGATCGCCTGGGCCGTGATCATCGTCGCGAGCGCGGCGCTGGCCATCGCGTCGGGCGACGGCTGGATCGCGGCGCGCTGGCTGTTCGTGTTCAAGCCGCTGACCACGGTGTTGATCATCGCGTTCGCATGGCCGCGTGGGGCGGACCTGCCGGCGCGACAACGCTGGATACGGGTCGGCTTGCTGCTGTCGCTGGCCGGCGACGTGGCGCTGCTGTGGCCGGTGCAGGGCTTCCTGCCGGGGCTGGTGGCCTTCCTGCTGGCGCACCTGGCGTACATCGCCGCGTTCACGCGCGGCGTGCGCTTCGGGGCCTGGCCGGTGGCGTTCGCCGCGTACGCGCTCGTGGCCGGCACGATCCTCGCGCTGCTGTGGCACGGCGTTCCGCAGCCCTTGCGCGTGCCGGTGCTGGCGTACGTGGCCTGCCTCGCGGCGATGGCCGCCCAGGCGGCCGCGGCCTGGCGGGCGGCGCGCTCCCAAGGCGAGGCCGCGGCGCACCACGCGCGGCACGCGGCCGCGGGTGCTGCGCTGTTCGTCGCCTCCGATGCCTTGCTGGCCACCGACCGCTTCGGGCCGCCGCTGCCGCTGGCCGCGCTGGTGATCCTCGCGACCTACTGGGCGGCCCAATTCCTGATGGCGGCGTCGATGCGCCGCGACGAACCGGCGGAGAAGACCTGATGGACGTGGATCCGATGCAGTCCGTGGAGGCCCTGCAGGAAGCCTCTTCTGCCGCGAAGCGCAGTGCGCGGCTGAATGCGGTGGTGGCCGTGAGCGTCGCGATCCTCGCGACCTTCATGGGCATCTGCAAAGTCAAGGACGACAACATCGTGCAGGCCATGCAGCAGGCGCAGGCCGACAAGCTGGACCATTGGTCCTACTACCAGGCCCGCAACGTGCGGCAGGAGGTGGCCGATGCGACGCTGACCCAGCTGCGGCTCGCACGCGCCGGCCGCAGCGGGGCCGAGGCGACTGCCTACGACACCGAGATCGCTCGCTACGAGGCGCTGGCCGCCGACCAGGCGAAGAAGAAACTCGAGGTCAAGGCCCAGGCCGAGCAGGACCAGAAGACCTACGACGCGCTGAACTTTCGCGACGACCAGTTCGACCTGTCGGACGCGGCGCTCGCCATCGCGATCGCGCTGCTGGCGGTGACCGCGCTCACTCAGCTGTGGTGGCTGTACTGGCTCACCTGGGTGCCGATGGGCTTCGGCGTGCTGATGGGCGTCGCAGGCCTGGGTGGGTTGGGCATCCACCCCGATGCGCTGGTCAAGCTGCTGAGCTGAAGGCGGCTACATCCCCTTGAACAGGCCGGTGAAGCTGCGGCTGACTTCCAGCTTCTCGTGGTGCCCCTTCACGCTGACCAGCTGACGCCCGCGCAGGTCGCGCGTCACGCCAGCGATCGCCTGCGTGTTGACCAGCGTCGAGCGGTGGATCTGCCAGAACTGGTTCGGGTCGAGCTCGTCCAGCAGCTCCTTGATCGGCTTGCGGATCAGCGCCTCGATCGTCGCCGTCTGCACCCGCGTGTACTTCTCGTCGGAGATGAAGAACAGCACGTCGTCGACCGGGATCATCTGGATGGCCTGCCCGACCGTCGCCTGGATCCAGCGCAGCCGCTGCGGCGCGCTGCCCGGGTTCAGCTGCAGCGCGAGCTTCTGCAGCAGCTGCTGCATCTCGGGCCCGGCCACCGGCGGCGCCTCGTGCGAGGCTGCGCGCTGCGCGAGCCGCTTGCGGATGCGCTCGACCGTCAGCGCGAGCCGCTCGCGCTCGGCCGGCTTCAGCACGTAGTCGACGACGCCCTGCTCGAAGGCCTCGACCGCGTACTGGTCGTAGGCGGTGATGAAGACGATCTCGCAGCCGTCCCAGTCGTCGTCGCCGGCGGCGAGCTGGCCGATCTGGCGCGCCGCCTCGACACCGGTCATGCCCGGCATGCGGATGTCGAGGAAGACCAGGTCGGGCCGGTGCTGCGTCGTCAGCTCGACCGCCTCCAGCCCGTTCTTCGCCTCGGCGACGATCTCGAGTTCGGGCCACACCTCGGCGAGTCGCGCGCGAAGCTGCTCGCGCATCAGCCGCTCGTCGTCGGCAATCACAGCTCGGATGTTCATCCCTGGATCGTAGCCGCAGCCGAGGCCTGCGCGACCTTCGGCTTGCGCTCCAGCAGCCGCCACACCAGCCACACCGCCGCGGCCAGCAGCAGCATCGGCGACAGCAGCAGCCCCGCGGCGATCAGCGCCACCGCGACGGCAATGCCGACGGCCAGCCCCGCCAGCAACAGCGGCACGCCCAGCCCCACCATCAGCGCGCAAGGCACGACGATCGCCACCACCAGCGCGGCTACCAGCAGGCAGGCGGTGACCACCACCCACTGCCCGGCATGCATCGGCGGCAGCATCCACGACTCGCCGTCGATGGTCAGGTGGATGCCGTCGGCCGGCAGGCTGTGGATCAGCGCCGCCGCCATCAGGCCCGCCATCACGAGGGCGCTGAGGGCGAGGCACAGGAAGACCTTGAGAACGCGGTTCATGCGGAGGCTCCTTCATCAGGCTTGGCGCGGTACGGCACGGTGATCGTCACCCGGGTGCCGCCGCCGGGGTTCTCAGCGACCGTCAGGCTCGCCTTGTTGCCGTACAGCAGCTGCAGGCGTTCGCGGATGTTCGCGAGGCCGATGCCGGTGCCGGCGGTCGCGGCCTTGCCGAAGCCGAGGCCGGTGTCGGCCACCGAGACCGCGAGCTTGCCGTGCACGATCTCGGCCGCCACCGTCAGCGAACCGCCCTCGGCCTTCGGCTCCAGTCCGTGCTTGATCGCGTTCTCGACCAGGCTCTGCAGCATCATCGGCGGGAACTCGGCCGACAGCAGGCCGTCGCTGACGCGCACCTCGGTCTGCAGGCGTTCCTCCATCCGCACCTTCAGGATCTCGAGGTAGGGGCGGATCACCGCGAGCTCGCGGCCGAGGTCGCGCGTGGCCTGCGCGTTGGCCTCGCGCATGGTCGGCATGCTGGCGCGCAGCAGCGCGATCAGGTTCTTCTGCATCTTGCTGGCGCGCGGCGGGTCGGTCTCGATCAGGTGGTCGATGCTGGCCAGCGTGTTGAACAAGAAGTGCGGCTCGACCTGCGCCTGCATCGCGGCCATGCGGGCCTCGATCACCTGGCGCTTCAGCGCTTCGGACTCGGCCATCTCGGTGGCCACCACCGCCTGCGCCTCGGCCTTGAAGCGGCCGGCGGCCATGATCTTGATGACCATCGACAGGAAGATCAGCAGGAAGGTGAAGCCGGGAAGGTGGTCGCCGGGGCGGAAGCCCTTGATCGTGGTGGTCTCCACCTCGTCGTCGGCGGACATCTTCTCGAGCACGCGGTCGGTGGCCTCGCGCTGGGCATCGACCGCAGCCTCCTGCGCGTCGGCGATCGCTTGCTGGATGTCGGCCTTGGCCTGCTCGACGGCCGAGCGCACCTCCTCGGTGTCGGCATTCTTCGGCAGCTTGACCTCGATGCTCGGCACCTTGATGGTGATGCCGGCAGACGCCGCGGCCGACACGGCCGATGCCGCCTCGGTCGGCGTCGCCGGGCCGATGCGCACGCCGCGTTCGTCGATCTTCACGCCGCCGGCGCGCACGCCCTTGTCGTCGATTTCCAGCGGGCCGGCGCGCACCCCCTTGTCGTCGATCTCGAGCGAGCCGATCCGCACGCCCTTGTCGTCGATCGTGATCTGGAACGGCTTGCCGCCGATGACCACGTCGGCATGCTTGCTGCCGTCGGCCGACGACGCGGCGCTGGCCGGTGCGGCCGGTGCGGTGACGGCCGGCGCCTTGCGCTTCTTCGGGCCCTTCACGACGACGCGGTCGTCGGTCCAGCGCAGGTTGAACGGCGGCAGGTCGGACAGGATGCCGGAGGCGATCAGGGCCAGCACCGACAGCACGATGAAGCGCTTCCAGCTGATGCTGTCCAGCCAGCGGGCGTAGGCGCTGAAGGTGCGGCGGGCGGCCGGCAGCATCGAGCCGGTAAAACCGGCGGCGGCGGGCGGGGTGGGGGTCGAAACCATGCAGCCACTGTAAGCGGCGGCAGGTACCGCTGCGATGGCCGGGCGACGGCCCGGCCGATCGGCCGGACAGGCTGCAATGCCGGCCGACAGGCCGGAGCTGCTGCCGGACGCCGGCTACAGGAAGCCGAGCTTCTTCGTCGCGAAATTCTTCAGGTTCGGCAGCACGGTGGCGAGCTGCGTGTCGGTGGCGCCGAACCAGCCGAGCATCGTCGCCGCGTACTGGTCGACCGAGGTGGTCGGGATCCAGCGGCCCTGCAGCTCCCAGCTGTCCTTGCCGACATCGTCCGGCCCGCCCAGCGTCAGCGTCGGGAAGGTGCCGTAGCTGGTACCGCCCTTCACCGCGCCACCCACCACCAGGTGGTTGCTGCCCCACGCATGGTCGGTGCCGTTGCTGTTGTTCGGCGTGAAGGTGCGGCCGAAGTCGCTCTGCGTGAAGGCCGTCACCGCCTCGGCCATGCCGAGGTTCTTCATCGCGGCATAGAACGCGCCCAGCGCGTCGCCCACTTCCTTCAGCAGGTCGGCATGCGCACCGGTGGTCGGCCCGCCGGTGACCTGGTTCGCGTGCGTGTCGAAGCTGTCGATCGACGCGAAGAAGATCTGCCGGTTGCCCTGCACCGTGCCGTTGGCGGCGATCAGCTTGGCCACCTGGTACAGCTGCTTGGCGAGGCCCGTCTTCAGCGTGTTGTTGGAGATCAGCGGCGCGAACGCGCTGTCGATCGCGGCCAGCGCGCCGGGACCGCCGGGCGTCACCGCCACCGTCGACGCGAGCCGGTCCGACACGCTGAAGGCATTGCGCTGCGCCGCCGCATAGGCATCGGCGAGCGCCGCGTCTTGCGCCTGCGCGTACAGCGAATCGATGGCCTTCTTGCGCGCGGTGTTCGACGCGTTGTTGGTCAGGTCCTTGGGCTGCAGGTTGTAGGCGCCGAAGGTCGCGCCCGGGTCGGGCAGCACCAGCGGCGTCTGCGCCGACGACAGGCCGAAGCGCGTCGAGCCGGCGACCGAGATCACCGGGTTGGCAGTGGCCAGCGCCTCGGACGCGCGGCCGCCCCAGCCGGTGCGGGTCAGCGAGTCGGAGGTGCCGGTCTCCCACAGGATCTGCTGGTCGGAGTGCGAGAACAGGTTGTCGGGCAGCAGGTCGGAGCTGCTCGCCGCGGCGCGGTACTGGTCCTTGGTCAGCGGCGAGTTCAGCGTGCCGAGGTTCAGCACCGGCGCGAGCTTGCCGTCGGCCCAGGCGGTGGACAGCGCCGCGAGCGACGGGTGCAGCCCGTAGTTGATGCTGGCGAGGTTGACCAGGCTGGCCTTCGGGATCGCGAGGTCCTTGCGGACGGCCGCGTACTGGTCGTAGCGCGTGTCGGTCGGCACCACGGTGTTGAAGCCGTCGTTGCCGCCGTACATGAAGAGGCAGACCAGCGCCTTGTAGTCGGCCGCGTAGGCCGGGCGGGCGCCCAGCAGCAGGTTGGACAGCGTGCCGGTGCCGAGCGCGCCGGCCAGCGTGGCGCCGGAGCCGAGCAGCCAGCGGCGGCGGTCCATCGAGGCGGGAGCGTGGGTGTGATGTGTCATGTCGGACTCCTCAGCGCTGCACTTGGTAGTTCGGCGAGCCGAACACCAGGTAGGCAGCCATCTTCACGCGGTTGAGCTTCTGGGCGTCGGTGCTTGATCCGGACACCGACACCGCGGCGATCACGTCGGTGCGCGGCCCGGCCGGCAGCAGCTGGCCGATCGCGAGCATCGACAGCCGGTCGACCAGCTTGGCCGCATCGGTCGCGTCGGCGGTGAAGGCCGACAGGTCGACCTGCGTGCCCACCGGGTTCGGCGCGCCGCTGCCGGCCGGTTTGGTGCCGTCCCAGTCGAACAGGTAGGTCAGGAAGTTCAGCCGCTCGAGCGCCGAGTTGGCGTTGTGGATGCCGAAGGCCGGGCCGACCAGCGCGGTGCCGGGCACCGGGTAGTCGGGCGGGTAGTAGTTGAAGACCGACGGCGGGCGGAACACGTGCTGGCGCAGGCTGTCGCCCCACCACCAGCTCAGCGAGTCGCCATCGGTGTTGCCGTTCAGCGCGCGCAGCGTGCCGGTGAACATCAGCGTCGGCTCGCGCAGCTTGCCGCTGTTGCGCGTGACGGTCTCGGAGCGAGCCTCGCTGTCGAGCAGCACGGCGGCGACGGTGGCGGCCAGGTCGCCGTTCTTGCCGCTGCCCCAGCTCTTGTCGAAGTAGGTGTAGCGCCCGCTGCTGAACGCGGCCGACACGCGGGCCACGTACTGCGGCGTCGGGTTGCTGGTGACGAGTTGCTGGATCAGCTGCTTGCCGATGAAGGGCGCGGTGTTCGGGTGCGCCATCAGGCTGTCGAGCACGGTGTCGAGCGCGGCCGGGGCCTTGGTGCCGGCCGCGAGCTTGGCGCCGACCAGCAGGTCGCGCGCCGTGGTGTCGTGGAATTTGTCGACCGCGATCATGTCGCCGCCGTAGTAGCGGCAGTTCATGCCGGTCGGGTAGCAGCCGTACGAGGTGACGCCGCCGGCCGGGTAGGTCCAGCCGGTCAGCGCGAACGCATAGTTGCGCACCGTGTCGTTGCTGTAGGTCGGCACGCACTTGCCGGTCTTCAGCGAACCGTCGGCGTTCAGCTCGCAGGTGCCGATCGAGAACAGCTGCAGCAGCTCGCGCGCATAGTTCTCGTTCGGCGCGGCCTTGTCGTTGTTCGCGTTGTTCAGGAAATCGCCCATCACCGGCGACAGCGTCACCTTCTTCAGCACGTCGCGGTAGTTGCCGAACGCGTTGTCGAGCAGGTTGTTGTAGTAGACGCGGAAGCCGTAGTTGCCGCTGACCTCGAGGCTGTTGACGACCACCACCTGCTGCAGCGCGAACGCGACGCGCTGGCGCAGCTGGTCGGGCTGCTTCACCGCGTTGCGGTAGAAATCCCACAGCAGCGGCTCGGTCGAGAACCAGTCGCGCCAGCAGTCGGGCTCGTTGACGTGGGCCGGCAGCTCGCAGAAGTCGGTGGCGCTGGTGTTCTGGTGGATCTCGCCGGTCTTGCCACTGGTGTAGCGCGAGCTGTTGAGCGCCATCTGCGCGCTGATCCACGCGGCCGCGCCCTTGGACTTGATGTCGGTGACGAGGGTTTCGCTCGGGCCGAAGCTGGCTTGGTCGGCGAGGCGGACGGCGTCGCGCTGGGTGGCGGAGGCCGGGGCGGCGGGTGCCGGCGCAGGCGCAGGCGCCGGAGCGGGGGCAGGCG
>NZ_JBFULV010000080.1:0-30928 GCF_054049715.1 Rhizobacter sp. P5_C2
CTTCGGGCAGGATGTCGAAGCCCTTGCCTTCCACGTAGATCTGGTTGATGCCCAGCTTGCTGTGGTCCAGCGACTGGTTCTTCGCGTCCTGGCCCGTCGCCCCGCGATCCACTGCGCCCGTGTCCGAGCCGGGGCTGAACAGGTTCGTCATCAGCGCGGCCTTGTAGTCCACGCCGTCCGCCTTGAACCCCTGGCTCAGCAGGAACTCGCCGTACAGGTCGCACTCGTTGCCCAGCCGGTACTTCATGCCCTGGCCCGACAGCCCGTAGCACGCCCGCGACGAGTCTTTCGACGTCGCGCCCGGGCCCGTTCGGAAATAACCGCCCCAATCGACGGCTTGTGCAGAGGTGGCACTCAACACGCTGGCTGCGGCGGCAGCCAGGGCGAGCACGGTCTGGCGGTGGGGGAATGTCTTCACGGAAGTCTCCTTGGTTTTTGGATGCACAGGTAGAACACAGGACCTGGGGGAGCCCTGCAGAGGGAACGGGGTGCGTCAGCCGCGCTTGCGGCCCGATTCGAAAACGCGTTGCAGCAGGCAGAACACGAACAGCAGCCCGCCGATCACGATGCGGGTCCACCATGAGCTCAGGCTGCCGTCGAACATGATCAGCGTCTGGATGATCCCGAGCATCAGCACGCCGAACAGCGTGCCCAGCACATAGCCGACGCCGCCGGTGAGCAAGGTGCCGCCGATCACGACCGCCGCGATCGCGTCCAGCTCCAGCCCGACCGCGTGCAGGCCGTAGCCCGACAGCATGTAGAAGGTGAACACCACGCCGGCCAGCGCCGAGCAGAAACCGCTGACGGTGTAGACGCCGATCAGCGTGCTGCGCACCGGCAGGCCCATCAGCACCGCCGAATGTTCGTTGCCGCCGATCGCGTACACCGTGCGGCCGAACTGCGTGTAGTGCGCGACGAACACCGCCAGCACCACGACGGCGAGCGCGATGATCGCGCTGACCGACAGCTCGGCGCCCTCCCACAGCGGCACGCGCAGCTGCGAGACCTCGGTGTAGAACGGGTTCGTGATGCTGACCGAATCGATGCTGATCAGGTAGCACAGCCCGCGCGCGAGGAACATGCCGGCCAGCGTCACGATGAAGGGCTGCAACCGGAAGCGCTGGATCAGCACGCCCTGCAGCGCGCCGAAGCCGGTGCCCATCAGCAGCACCAGCGGGAGCACCACGGCCGGGCTCCAGCCGTGCTTCTCGACCAGCGAGGCCGACACCATCGTCGTCAGCGCGATCACCGAGCCCACCGACAGATCGATGCCGCCCGACAGGATCACGAAGGTCATGCCGACCGCGACGATGCACAGGAAGGCGTTGTCGATCAGCAGGTTCAGGAACACCTGGGCCGAGAAGAAGCCGGTGTAGAGCACCGAGCCGAGGATCGCCATCACGAGGAACAGCGAGACCGTCGCCGCCAGCGGGATGAACTTCGGATCGAGGCGCAGGCGCTTCGCTGGTGCGGGGGCTGTGCTGGAGGCCATCGGTTGCACGTGCGTGTTCATGCCTTCGCTCCCGGCACGGGCCGCTGCACCAGCGCCCGCAGGCTCTGCCGGAACTCCGGCGACTGCAGCAGCATCACCGCGAACACCACGCCGGCCTTGACGACCAGGTTCACCTCGGGCGGCACGCCCAGCGAGTAGATCGCGTAGGTGAGCGTCTGGATGATCAGCGCGCCGATCACGCTGCCGGCCAGGCTGAAGCGGCCGCCGGTCAGCGCGGTGCCGCCCAGCGTCACCGCGAGGATCGCGTCCAGCTCCATCAGCTGGCCGGCGTTGTTGCCGTCGGCGCTCTTGACGTTCGAGCTGACGATCAACCCGGCCGCACCGGCGCACAGCCCGCAGAAGGCATACACCCACACCGTGATGCGGCGCGCCCGCACGCCGGCCACGCGCGCGGCCGACGGGTTCACGCCGACTGCCTGGATGAACAGCCCGAGCGCGGTGCGCGTGGTCACCCACCACAGCAGCACAAACACCGCCGCGGCGATGAACAGCGAGAACGGCAACCCGAGCAGGTAGCCGCTGCCGAGGAAGAAATACGGCCCGTAGTAGATCGTGATGATCTGCCCGCCGGTGATCAGCTGCGCGATGCCGCGGCCGGCCACCATCAGGATCAGCGTCGCGATGATCGGCTGCATGCCGACGCGCGCGACCAGCACGCCGTTCCACAGCCCGCACACCAGCGCGACGCCGAGCGCGCCTGCGATCGCCGCCCACATCGGGAAGCGGCTCGCATGCGTGGCCACGCCGTCGACGATCACCAGCGAGCCGCCGATCATCCAGGCCGCGATGGCCGCGGCAATGGCCACCACCGCGCCGACCGAGATGTCGATGCCGCGCGTCGCGATCACCAGCGTCATGCCGAGCGACACCAGCATCAGCGGCGCCGCGCGGTTCAGGATGTCGACCAGGCTGCCGTACAGGTGGCCGTCGCGCCATTCGAGGTGCAGGAAGCTGCTGTTGAACGCGGCGTTCAGCGTCAGCAGCAGCAGCAGCGTGACCAGCGGCCACGCGAGGCGGTGTTTGAAGAGGGCGCTCATGCCTGCGCCGCAATCACGTGGTAGACCGCCTGCTCGCTGCTGCCGGCCGGCAGCTCGGCAACCTTGCGGCGATCGCGCAGCACCGCGATGCGGTGCGAGACGCGCACGACCTCGCTCATCTCCGACGAGATGAACAGCACCGACATGCCTTGCTGCGCGAGCCGCAGGATCTCGTCCATGATCTCCTGCTTGGCGGCGACGTCGATGCCGCGCGTCGGCTCGTCGAGGATCAGCAACCGCGGCTCGGTCGCAAGCCAGCGCGCGAGCATCGCCTTCTGCTGGTTGCCGCCCGACAGCAGGCCGATCGGCGTCTCGATGCTCGCGGTCTTGATGCCCAGCGCCTTCACGAAGCGCTCGGCCATCTCGGCCTGCTGCTCGCGCGACAGCGTCTTCGCCAGGCCGTGGCGGGCCTGCAGCGCGAGCGCGATGTTCTCGCGCACCGACAGCTCGGCGACGATGCCGTCGGTCTTGCGGTCTTCCGGGCACAGGCCGATGCCGTGGCGCACCGCGTCGGCCGGGCTGTGCAGCTGCACCGGCTGGCCGTCGACCTGCAACGTGCCCTGGTCGTTCGCGGCCAGGCCGAACAGCAGCCGCGCGAGTTCGGTGCGGCCGGAGCCGAGCAGCCCGCCCAGGCCCAGCACCTCGCCGGGGTACAGGTCGAGGTCGACCGGCTGCAGCTGGCCCTGCTGGCCGAGGCCCTGGGCGCGCAGCAGGGGCTGGCCGTCGTGCGGGCGCGCGCTCGGCGCGGCACCCGACTGGCTGGCCAGCTCGCGGCCGATCATCGCGGTGATCAGCGCCGGCGCGTTCAGCTCGGCGGCCGGCTTCTCGCAGACGAACTCGCCGTTGCGCAGCACCGTGATGCGGTCGGAGATCGCATACACCTGCTCGAGGAAGTGGGTCACGAACAGGATCGCGAGGCCCTCGCCGCGCAACTGGCGCAGCACGCCGAACAGGCGCTTGACCTCGTCCTCGTCGAGGCTGGAGGTCGGCTCGTCGAGGATCAGCACCTTCGCCTCGACGCTCAGCGCGCGGGCGATCGACACCATCTGCTGCACCGCCACCGAGTAGGTGGCCAGGCCGCGCGTCACGTCGATGTCGAGGTTCAGCCGCGTCAGCAGTTCGCGCGCCTGCGCATTCATGCGCGCCCAGTCGATGCGCCAGCCGCCGCGCGCGCCCTTGCGCGGGTAGCGCCCCGCGAAGATATTCTCTGCCACCGACAGGTTGGTGCAGAGGTTCACCTCCTGGTAGACGGTGCTGATGCCCAGCTGCTGCGCCTGCTGCGGCGTGGTCGGTCGGATCGGCGCGCCGGCCAGCGTGAACTCGCCGGCATCGGCCGCGTGCACGCCGGTCAGCACCTTGATCAGCGTCGACTTGCCGGCGCCGTTCTGGCCCATCAGCGCATGCACCTCGCCCGGGAACAGCCGCAGGCCGACGTTCGTCAGCGCGCGCACGCCGAGGAACTGCTTGCTGACGCCGCGAAGCTCCAGCACCGGCGACGTGGCGCTCATGTCAGGCCTTGTTCTTGTTGTAGACGTCGAGGAACACGGCGGCCAGCAACACGAGGCCCTTGATGACCTGCTGGTAGTCGATGCCGATGCCCATGATCGACATGCCGTTGTTCATCACGCCCATCACGAACGCGCCGATCACCGCGCCCATCACCTTGCCGACGCCGCCCGAAGCCGATGCGCCGCCGATGAAGCAGGCCGCGATCACGTCGAGCTCGAAGCCGACGCCGGCCTTCGGCGTCGCGGTGTTCAGCCGCGCCGCGAACACCAGCCCGGCCAGCGCCGCCAGCACGCCCATGTTGACGAAGGTGTAGAACGACAGCCGCTCGGTCTTGATGCCCGACAGCTTGGCCGCCTTCTCGTTGCCGCCGAGCGCATAGATGCGCCGGCCAATCGTGCTGCGCCGCGTGACGAAGTCGTAGGCCACCATCAGCAGCACCATGATGATCAGCACGTTCGGCAGCCCGCGGTACGAGGCCAGCAGGTAGCTGAAGAGCAGGATCACCGCGGCGAACGCCGCCGTCTTCGCGAGGAAGAACGGGTACGGCTCTTCTTCCATGCCGTGGCGGGTCTGCGCGATGCGCCCGCGCACCTTCAGCACCACCATCACCAGCACCGTGATCACGCCCAGCAGCAGCGAGGTCAGCCGCAGCTCGGCTCCGGCGAACAGGTCGGGGATGAAGCCCGAGCTCAGGCGCTGGAACTCGACCGGGAACGGCCCGACCGACTGGCCCTGCAGCAGCGCGAGCGCCAGCCCCTTGAACACCAGCATCCCGGCCAGCGTGACGATGAACGACGGGATCCGGAAGTACGCGACGAACCAGCCCTGCGCGGCGCCGATCATGCCGCCCACCACCAGGCAGCCAAGGATGGCCCAGACCCAGTGGATCTCGTAGTTCACCATCATCACCGCGGCCAGCGCGCCGATGAAGCCGGCCACCGAGCCGACCGACAGGTCGATGTGCCCGGCCACGATCACCAGCAGCATGCCCAGCGCCATGATGACGATGTAGCTGTTCTGCAGCACCAGGTTGGTCAGGTTCAGCGGCTTCATCAGCGTGCCGTCGGTCAGGTACTGGAACAGCCCCATGATCGCGACCAGCGACAGCAGCATGCCGTACTCGCGCACGTTGTTCTTCAGGAAGCCGCGGTACTCCTTGGGCGGCACGGGGGCCGCCGCGGCGATGTCAGTTGCCATGTTTCGTCTCTCCGGCCAGGGGGCCGTGTTCAGTGTCCAGCTTCGGTGGCGCGTCCATGCCGTCGTGCGAGCCGGCCTTCATGATGGCGCGCATGATCCGCTCCTGCGACGCCTCGGCCGCCGGGAACTCGCCGACGAAGCGGCCTTCGTTCATCACGTAGATGCGGTCGCACATGCCCAGCAGCTCGGGCATCTCCGACGAGATCATCAGGATGCATTTGCCCTCGGCCGCCAGCGCGTCGATGATGGTGTAGATCTCGTACTTGGCACCGACGTCGATGCCGCGCGTCGGCTCGTCGAGGATCAGCAGCTCCGGTTGCGAGAACAGCCACTTGCTCAGCACCACCTTCTGCTGGTTGCCGCCCGACAGGTTCACGACCGGCTGGTAGACGCTCGACGAGCGCGTGTTCAGCCGGCGCCGGAAATCGCTCGCCACGTTGAATTCGCGGCCGTCGTCGATCACGCCGAAGCGCGACACCGCCGGCAGGTTCGCGAGCGTGGTGTTCTTCTTGATGTCCTCGCCGAGCACCAGGCCCAAGCCCTTGCGGTCCTCGGTGACGTAGGCGATGCGGTGGCGGATCGCCTTCTGCACCGTCGACACGTCGATCACCTCGCCGTGCATGCGCACCTCGCCGCTGATGCGCTGGCCGTAGGAGCGGCCGAACACACTCATCGCGAGTTCGGTGCGCCCGGCGCCCATCAGGCCGGCAATGCCGACGATCTCGCCGCGTCGCACGTTCAGGTTCACGCCCTTCACGACCAGCCGGTCGGCGTGCACCTGGTGGTGCACCTTCCAGTCGCGCACCTCGAACACGGTGTCGCCGATCTGCGGCGTGCGCTTCGGGTAGCGGTCGGCCATCTCGCGGCCGACCATGTTGCGGATGATGCGGTCTTCGCTGATCGCCTCGGCCCGGCAGTCCATCGTCTCGACGGTGCCGCCGTCGCGCAGCACGGTGATCGAATCGGCGACCTTCGAGACCTCGTTCAGCTTGTGCGAGATCAGGATCGCCGAGATGCCCTGCGCCTTCAGCTCGAGCAGCAGCTCGAGCAGCGCATTGCTGTCGCTCTCGTTCAGGCTCGCGGTCGGCTCGTCGAGGATCAACAGCTTGACCTCCTTCGACAAGGCCTTCGCGATCTCGATCAGCTGCTGCTTGCCGACACCCAGGTTGGTGATCAGCGTCGACGGCGATTCCTTCAGGCCGACCTTCTCCAGCAGCTCGTGCGTGCGGCGGTGCGACTCGAACCAGTCGATCACGCCCAGCTTCGCGCGTTCGTTGCCGAGGAAGATGTTCTCGGCGATCGACAGCAGCGGCACCAGCGCGAGCTCCTGGTGGATGATGATGATCCCGAGCTTCTCGCTGTCGGAGATGCCGGCGAACTTGCGCAGCTCGCCCTGGTAATGGATCTCGCCGGTGTAGGAGTCGTGCGGGTAGACCCCGCTCAGCACCTTCATCAGCGTCGACTTGCCGGCGCCGTTCTCGCCGACCACGGCATGGATCTCGCCCTGGCGCACGACGAGGTTGACGTCGTTCAGGGCGGTCACGCCGTGGAATTTCTTGGTGATGCCGCGCATCTCCAGGATGGCATCCATCCGTAGTCCCTCGTGCTCTCTCCGACTGCAAAAAAGGTCCTGCGCCAGTGCGCAGGACCCAAGCCGCTTGCGCTTGAAATTACTTGACTTGCGCTTCGGTGTAATAGCCGCTGCCGACCAGCACCTGCTTCCAGTTGCTCGCGTCGACACTGACCGGCTTCAGCAGGTACGAGGGCACGATCTTCACGCCGTTGTTGTAGGTCTTGGTGTCGTTGATCTCGGGCTTCTTGCCGCCCAGCACCGCGTCGACCATGCCGACCGTGACCTTGGCCAGTTCACGCGTGTCCTTGAAGATCGTCGAGGTCTGCTCGCCCTTCTGGATCGACTTGACCGACTGCACCTCGGCGTCCTGGCCGGTGATCACCGGCATCGGCAGCTTCGGGGTGCCGTAGCCGACACCCTTCAGCGACGAGATGATCCCGATCGACAGGCCGTCGTACGGCGACAGCACGGCGTCGACATGGGCGCCCGAGTAGTAGGCGCTCAGCAGGTTGTCCATGCGGGCCTGGGCGACGGCGCCGTCCCAGCGCAGCGTGGCGACCTTGTCCATGCCGACCTGCTTGCTGCGAACCACCAGCTTGCCGCTCTTGATGTACGGATCCAGCACCGACATCGCGCCGTTGTAGAAGAAGAACGCGTTGTTGTCGTCGGCCGAGCCGCCGAACAGCTCGATGTTGAACGGGCCCTTGCCGCTCTTCAGGCCGAGCTTCTGCTCGATGTAGCTGGCTTGCAGCACGCCGACCTGGAAGTTGTCGAAGGTGGCGTAGTAGTCGACGTTCTTCGAGCCCTTGATCAGGCGGTCATAGGCGATGACCTTGACACCCTTGTCGGCAGCCTTCTGCAGCACGTCGGTGAGGGTCGTGCCGTCGATCGCGGCGATCACCAGCACCTTGGCGCCCTTGGTGACCATGTTCTCGATCTGCGCCAGCTGGTTCGGGATGTCGTCCTCGGCGTACTGCAGGTCGGTCTTGTAGCCCTTTTCCTGGAGGTACTTGACCATGTTGGCGCCGTCGGCGATCCAGCGTGCGGACGATTTCGTCGGCATCGAGATCGCGATCGGACCCTTGTCCTGCGCGTGGACGGCCAGCGGCGCAATGGCCACGGCTGCAAAAGTGGCCAGCGTGGCCAGGATCGTACGGATGGTTTTCACTTCTCTGTCTCCATTCATGGGGGGTTCGTCATCGCCGCTCCACTGGGCGGCGGCCGGAGCGCGGCCTGCTCCGGCAGGCTTCGCGGTTCACTGCGAAGCCCAGTCTCACCCCATCGCTCAATACTTGCGATTGGGGAATTCCTTGGCAGCGACTTCCATCGGGAAGACGCCTTCCTGCGTCACGATGCGCTTCGGGATGGTCTTGCCGGCCACCAGGTCCTTGGCGGCCTGCATCAGCTGCGGGCCGAGCAGCGGGCTGCATTCGACCGTCACGTTCAGCTTGCCGGCAATCATGGCCTCGAAGGCACCCTTCACGGCGTCGATCGAGATGATCACAATGTCCTTCGCGGGCTTCAGGCCGGCTTCCTCGATCGCCTGGATCGCGCCGATGGCCATGTCGTCGTTGTGCGCGTAAAGCACATTGATCTTCTTGCCCTCGGCCTTCAGGAAGGCTTCCATCACTTCCTTGCCCTTGGCACGGGTGAAGTCGCCAGTCTGCGAGCGGATGATCTTGAACTTCGGATCGGCCTTGATGATTTCCTCGAAGCCCTTCTTGCGATCGATCGCCGGGGCGGAGCCGACGGTGCCCTGCAGTTCGACGATGTTCACGTCGCTCTGCACGCCCTTCATCTTCTCGACCAGCCAGCGGCCGGCGCGGCGGCCTTCCTCGACGAAGTCGGAGCCCATGAAGGCGACCCACAGGCTGTCGTCCTTCTCGTCGACCGCGCGGTCCGACAGGATCACCGGGATCTTGGCGGCCTTGGCCTCGCGCAGCACCGTGCCCCAGCCCGATTCGACGACCGGCGAGAACGCGATCACGTCGACCTTCTGCGCGATGAAGCTGCGGATGGCCTTGATCTGGTTCTCCTGCTTCTGTTGCGCGTCGGAGAACTTCAGGTCGATGCCGGCTTCCTTCGCGGACGACTTGATCGACTCGCTGTTGGCGGTGCGCCATTCGCTCTCGGCGCCGATCTGGCTGAAGCCGAGCACGATCTTCTTCTGCGCGAAGGCCTTGAACGGCAGGGCCGCGGCCAGGGATGCCGCAGCCATCGCTGCGAACAGGGTACGTCTTTGGAATTTCACGGTTGTCTCCTCTTGGTGGGTGGCATGAAAAACGCGCGGCTTTGTAGGTGCCGCATCAAAGCGCTAGGGCGGTGAAGCTCAGGCGTGGGGTGGAACTCCTCTGTCTTCAAGCCAGCGTGTACGCCGTCTTGACCGTGGTGTAGAACTCTGCGGCGTAGCGGCCCTGCTCGCGCGGGCCGTGGCTCGACCCCTTGCGGCCGCCGAACGGCACGTGGTAGTCGACGCCGGCGGTCGGCAGGTTGACCATCACCATGCCGACCTTGGCCTGCCGCTTGAACTGGGTCGAGAGCTTCAGCGATTGGGTGACGACGCCGGCGCACAGGCCGAACGGCGTGTCGTTGGCGAGCGCGACGGCATGCTCGAAGCCGTCGGCCTTCAGCACGCAGGCGACCGGCCCGAAGATTTCCTCGCGCGCCACGCGGTGCTGCGGCTGCGCGAGCAGCAGCGCCGGTGCCATGAAGTGCCCGCGCGTCGCGCGCTGCAGCAGTTCGCCGCCGGTGACGAGTTCGGCGCCTTCGTTGCGCGCGATCTCCAGATAGCTGAGGTTGGTGTCGAGCTGGCTGCGGTCGACCACCGGGCCGATGTCGATGCCGCGCTCCAGCGCATGGCCGACCTTCAGCGCGAGCGTGCGCTGGCGCATCTTCGTGACGAAGCGGTCGTGCACCGTCGCGTCGACGATGATCCGGCTCGACGCGGTGCAGCGCTGGCCGGTCGAGAAGAACGCACCCTGCACCGCGCATTCGACGGCCTGGTCGAGGTCGGCGTCGGCCAGCACCACCAGCGGGTTTTTCCCGCCCATCTCGAGTTGCACCTTGGCACGCCGTGCGGTGGCGGCCTTCAGGATCTGCTCGCCGGTGCCCACCGAGCCGGTGAAGCTGATCGCATCGACCAGCGGGCTGTCGACCATCGCCTGGCCGACCTGGCGGCCGCTGCCCATCACCAGGTTGAACACGCCCGCCGGCAAACCGGCCCGGCTGATGATCTCGGCCAGCGCGGCAGCGCAGGCCGGCACCAGCTCGGCCGGCTTGAAGACGACGCTGTTGCCGTAGGCCAGCGCCGGCGCGATCTTCCATGCGGGAATCGCGAGCGGGAAATTCCACGGCGCGATGATGCCGACCACGCCGACCGGTTCGCGCGTGATGTCGACCTCGACGCCCGGCCGCACCGACGGCAGGTGCTCGCCGGCCGCGCGCAGCGCCTCGCCGGCGAAGAACTTGAAGATGTTGCCGGCGCGCGCGGCCTCGCCGATCGCCTCCGGCAGGGTCTTGCCTTCCTCGCGCGCCAGCAGCTGGCCGAGTTCGTCCTTGCGGGCGAGGATCTCGCTGCCGATCTGGTCGAGCGCATCGGCACGGCGCTGCGGCGTGCTCAGGCCCCAGGCCGGCGCGGCATCGGCCGCGGCGCGGATCGCGACCTCGGCCTGGTTGCCGTCGGCGCGGGCGTACTCGGCCACCACCTCGTCCAGGTCGGACGGGTTGCTGCTCATGCCGGTCGTGACACCGGTCTCCCAGCGGCCGTTGATGTAGTTCTTGTAGCTTTGCGCCATGGCTCGCACCGGGTCAGAGGGCGCGCACGCCGCCGATCGCGAAGCCGCGGTCGACCAGTGCGAGCGGGTTCACGAGCGGCGCGCCGAGCGCCGGCAGGTCGATCTCGAAGCGGTCGCCCGGCTCGACGCGGAGGTTGTCGCTGAAGCTGAGCGTCGCGGTGCCGAAGAAGTGCAGGTGCACGTCGCCCGGCTGGCGGTGCGCCGCGTACTTGAAGTGGTGGTATTCGAGGTTGGCCAGCGAATGGCACATGTTGGCCTCGCCGGTCAGGAAGGGCTTCTCCCAGCGGATCTCGTTGCCGCGCCGGATGCGGCTCGTGCCTTCGAGGTGCGCCGGCAACGCGCCGCTGCGCAGCTCGGGACCGATCGCGCAGACGCGCAGCTTCGAATGGGCCAGGTAGAGGTAGTTCTGGCGCTCGGTGACGTGGTCGGAGAATTCGTTGCCGATCGCGTAACCCATGCGGTACGGCTGGCCATCGGGGCCGATCACGTACAGGCCGACCAGCTCGGGCTCCTCGCCGCCGTCGAGCGCGAAATCGGGCATCGCGAGCGGCGCGCCCGGTGCCGCGACGATGCTGCCGTTGCCCTTGTAGAACCACTCGGGCTGCACGCCGGGCTGGCCGTCGGCCGGGCGGCCGCCGTCCATGCCCCACTTGAAGATGCGCATCGAATCCGACAACGATTCCTCGCCGGCCGACAGCTTCTGGTGCATCGCGTCGCGCGCCGACGCGCTGCCGGTGTGCGTCAGGCCGGTGCCGGTGACGAGGCAGTGCGCGACATCGGGGTGCGCCAGCGGCGTCAGCACGCGCTGCTCGCGCAGCAGTGCGTCGTAGGGCAGCGCCTCGCCGGTGAGGGCCGGCTGCGCCAGCACGTCGACCGATACCCGGCGCGCGATCGCCGCCAGCGCCAGTTCATAGCTGCTGACGAAACCGCCGACCGCGCGGACCGAACAGCCGTCGTCCGCGACGCAACCCACATGCTGCGTGCCGTTGTCGGCGAGGAACTGGATCAGTCTCATGGGGCAGTCGGTTCCCGGTCTGGCGAGCGAGGCTCGGGTGAAGGTGCCGCATCCTAATGAGGTGAGCTATAACTTTCTAATAGTTATTTGCCGAAAACACATATACGATCCGGCATCGATAAAAACCCCTAGTGGCGTCCTCGAAGGCGCCCATTGAGACAGCGCCCTCGCATGACGAACTACACCCACTGGTTCATCCGCGCCCGCCTGAAGACGCGGCAGCTGTTGCTGCTGGTGGCGCTCGACGAAGAGGGCAACATCCACCGCGCGGCCCAGGTGCTCAACATGACGCAGCCGGCCGCGTCGAAGCTGCTGAAGGACCTGGAGGACGTGCTCGAGGTGCCGCTGTTCGAGCGGCTGCCACGCGGCATGCGGCCCACCTGGTACGGCGAGACGATGATCCGCCACGCGCGGGTTGCGCTCAGCAGCCTGAACCAGGCGCACGACGAGCTGGAGGCGATCAAGGCC
Source organism: Rhizobacter sp. P5_C2 (assembly GCF_054049715.1). Taxonomy (NCBI): domain Bacteria; kingdom Pseudomonadati; phylum Pseudomonadota; class Betaproteobacteria; order Burkholderiales; family Sphaerotilaceae; genus Rhizobacter; species Rhizobacter sp. P5_C2. The sequence continues at coordinate 12,107 of NZ_JBFULV010000080.1, forward strand.
GGGCGTTTCGGGCAGGTCAGCGTCGGCGCGATCACCGCGCCCGGGCTGGTGCTGCTGCCGCCGGCGGTGGCGCTGGTGAAGCAGTCGCACCCGAGCCTGCGCATCGGCGTGCAGATCGAGACCAGCGACGTGCTGCTCGAGCGGCTGGCGCAGGGCAAGCTCGACATGCTGGTGGCGCGGCTGTTCGCGCAGCACGACAAGACCGACCTGCGCTACGAGACGCTGACCGAGGAGCCGGTGTGCGCGATCACACGGCCGGGGCACCCGCTGCTGTCGGTGGCGCACCTGGGGCTGCGCGACGTGGTGAGCGCCGGCTGGATCGTGTCGCCCAGCGGCAGCGTGCTGCGGCACCGCTTCGACCTGATGTTCCAGGAAGACGGGCTGGAGGCGCCGATGAACGTGATCGAGACCTCGGCGCTGCTGTTCATGACGAAGATGCTGCAACAGAGCGACATGATCGCGGTGGTGGCGACCGACGTGGCGCGCTACTACGCGGCGCACGGCATCGTGTCGATGCTGCCGATCGCGCTGCCCTGCCAGATGGATGCGTTCGGCATCATCACCCGCACCGACCGGCTGCTGTCGCCGGCGGCGAAGGTGATGCTGAAGGCGCTGAAGACGACGGCGGTCACCGTCTACGGCGCCAAGTTCGACCTCGGCGCCGAAGCGTGATCAGGACCAGCCGGCATCCACCTTGAACTCCTGCGCGGTGCACATCGCACTGTCGTCCGCCGCCAGGAACAACACCATCCGCGCCACGTCGCCGGGCTGCAGCTTGTCCGGCAGGCACTGGTTGCGCTTCAGCACCTGCTCGCTCTCGGCGGTGAACCACAGCTTCACCTGCCGCTCGGTCATCACCCAGCCCGGCGACACCGTGTTGACGCGGATCCGGTGCTCGCCCAGCGGCTTGGCCAGCCCGCGCGTCAGCCCGTTCACCGCCGACTTCGCGATGGCGTAGCAGGGATAGGCGCCGTCCTTGGTCTGCCAGCCGGTCGAGCCGAAATTGATCACCGAGCCGAAGCCCAGCCGCTTCATCCCCGGCACCACCGCCTGGATCGCGAAGAACGCCGGCCGCTCGTTGATCGACATGCGCTGGTCGTAGTACTCCGGCGTCACCGACTCCAGTGTGTGGCGGTCGTCGCTGGCCACGTTGTTGACCAGCACCGCGAAGTCGCCGAGCGCCGCTTCGGCCTCGGCGATCGTCTTCTGCAGCGCCGGCACGTCGCGCACGTCGCAGGGCCGGAACCACGGCGCCGGATGCCCTGCTGCCTCGACCTGCTGCACCAGCTCGCGGCTGGCCGCCTCGGCGACATCGACGAACGCCACCTGCGCGCCCTGCTCCGCGAACGCGCTGACGATGGCCGCGCCGATGCCGGTGCCTCCGCCGGTGATGAAAACGCGGCGTCCGCGCAGGCTGGGGAAGGTCGCCAGAGTGCTTGTCGTGGCACTTGCCATGGGGGTTTGTCCTTGATCTATTGCAATTCGGGTATGTGAGAAGCGAATTTAATTATTTTTCTATTATCAATGTGCCTTGATACGATCCGCCGCGTCAAGAGCCTCGTACGACAACTGACGAGACCCGCCCTCCGGAGACAACAGACCCCATGGATTCGAAGAAACCGCCCGCTCCGCCGAAGCGGCGCAGCCAAGCCTGGTTCGGCAAGCAGGACCGCGACGGCTTCGTGCACCGCAGCTGGCTGAAGAACCAGGGCTACCCGCACGACCTGCTCGACGGCCGCCCGATCATCGGCATCTGCAACACCTGGAGCGAGCTGACGCCCTGCAACGGGCACTTCCGCGAGCTGGCGGAGTTCGTCAAGCGCGGCGTCTACGAGGCCGGTGGCTTCCCGCTCGAGTTCCCGGTGATGTCGCTCGGCGAAACGCAGCTGCGCCCGACCGCGATGCTGTTCCGCAACCTCGCGAGCATGGACGTCGAGGAATCGATCCGCGGCAACCCGATCGACGGCGTCGTGCTGCTGATGGGCTGCGACAAGACCACGCCGTCGCTGATGATGGGCGCGGCCAGCTGCGACCTGCCGACCATCGGCCTGTCGGGCGGGCCGATGCTGAACGGCAAGTTCCGCGGCAAGGACATCGGCTCGGGCACCGGCGTGTGGCAGATGAGCGAGATGGTGCGTGCCGGCGAGATGACGATGGACGAGTTCACCGCCGCCGAATCGTGCATGCACCGCTCCAAGGGCAGCTGCATGACGATGGGCACGGCGTCGACGATGGCCAGCATGGTCGAGGCGCTCGGCATGTCGCTGCCGGAGAACGCGGCGATCCCCGCGGCCGACACGCGGCGCAACCGGCTTGCGCAGCTGACCGGCCGGCGCATCGTCGAGATGGTCAAGGAAGACCTGCGCATGTCGAAGATCCTGACGCGCGAGGCCTTCGAGAACGCGGTGCGCACCAACGCCGCGATCGGCGGCTCGACCAACGCGGTGATCCACCTGATGGCGATCGCCGGGCGCATCGGCGTCAAGCTCGACCTGGACGACTGGGACAAGCTCGGTGCCGACGTGCCCTGCCTGGTGAACCTGCAGCCCTCGGGCAAGTTCCTGATGGAGGACTTCTACTACGCCGGCGGCCTGCCGGCGGTGCTGACGCAGATCACCGACAAGCTGCACACCGGCGCGCTGACCGCCAACGGCAAGACGCTGGGCGAGAACATCGCCAACATCCCCTGCTACAACCGCGAGGTCATCATGACCCCGGCCGAGCCGTTCATGGCCTCGGCCGGCATCGCGGTGGTGAAGGGCAACCTGGCGCCGAACGGCGCGGTGATCAAGCCGTCGGCCGCGTCGGCCCACCTGCTGAAGCACCGCGGCCGCGCGGTGGTGTTCGAGACCATCGAGGACTTCCACGCCCGCATCGACGATCCCGAGCTGGACATCGACGAGAACTGCGTGATGGTGCTGAAGAACTGCGGCCCGAAGGGCTACCCCGGCATGGCCGAGGTCGGCAACATGCCGCTGCCGCCGAAGGTGCTGCAGAAGGGCATCACCGACATGGTCCGCATCTCGGATGCGCGCATGAGCGGCACCGCCTACGGCACCGTCGTGCTGCACACCTCGCCGGAAGCGGCGGCCGGCGGCCCGCTGGCGCTGGTGCGCGACGGCGACATGATCGAACTCGACGTGCACGAGCGCCGGCTGCACCTGGAGGTGTCGGACGAAGAGCTGGCCGCGCGGCGCGCAAAATGGCAGCCGCCCGAGCCGCCGAAGCGCGGCTGGTACAAGCTGTACGTCGAGCACGTGCAGCAGGCCCACCTGGGCGCCGACCTGGACTTCCTGGTCGGCGGCAGCGGTGCCGAAGTGCCCCGCGATTCACACTAGTCGATGACCTTGCCCTCGCCCGCCCTCGTGCCGAAGCTGTTGTCCGAACCCCGCGTGCTGTGGCCCGCGGGCGCCACGCTCGGCGAGGGCACGCTGTGGTCGGCGCGGCGCCAGGCGCTGTACTGGGTCGACATCCTCGGCAAGACGCTGTACCGCTACCACCCGGCCACCGAGTCCCGCGAGCAGTGGTCGTTCGACGAGGAGATCTCGGCGCTGGCCGAGCGCGCCGAAGCGCCCGGCCTGCTGGTGACGCTGCGCAGCGGCTTCGCGCTGTTCGACACCGACACCGGGCGGGTCCAGAAGCTGCTCGATCCCGAGGCCCATCTGCCGGGCAACCGCTTCAACGACGGCAAGTGCGACCTGCAGGGCCGCTTCTGGGGCGGCACGATGGACTTCGGCTGCAAGGAGCCGACCGGCTCGCTGTACCGCTTCGACGCGAAGCGGCACTGCGAGAAGGTGTTCGACGCGCACTTCGCGGTGACCAACGGGCCGACCTGGTCGCTCGACGGGCGCACGATGTATTTCAACGAGACGGCCGAGCAGCGCATCCATGCGTTCGACTTCGACACCGCCACCGGGGCGATCTCGAACCAGCGGCTGTGGCTGCGCTTCGCCAAGGGCGACGGCCACCCCGATGGCATGACGACCGACGCTGACGGGCGCCTGTGGATCGCGCACTGGGGCGCGGCCTGCGTGACCTGCCACGATCCGGTCAGCGCGAAGGAACTGCTGCGCATCGCGCTGCCGACCAGCCACATCACCAACGTGGCGTTCGGCGGGCCAGAGCTGCGCACGCTGTTCATCACCAGCGCGCGCTTCGAGTTGAGTGACGAGCAGCTGGCGGCGCAGCCGTTGGCGGGCGCGCTGTTTTCGGTGGAGGTCGACGTTTCCGGACGCCCTGCGACAGCCTGGGAAGGCTGACTCTTTACCGACTTACTTGCCGAAGCTCATTTGCCGAAGAAGTGCTGGAAGATTTCCGGCTCGTCGACTTCGCGCATCGACAGGCCGTCGAGCGCTTCGCGGAACGGCTTCGGCGGCGCGATGGTGTCCATCAGGCTGGCCGGCATCGTGTTCTTCCACGCCGCGCCGCCCTCGTGATCTTCACCGGTGCGACGGACGGCCAGCTTCGGCATCTCTTCCCATTCGATGGCGTCGTTGGACGGCAGCGGACGGAACTGGATGGTCAGGGCTTGCGGGGCGGTCGAGCGGTTCATGATGTCGGGGCGGTGTCGGACAAGTGGTGCAGCGATGGGATGAAGCGTACCGGCCGCACCCCGTCCGCAAGCCCGCGATAAGCGGCAGCAACGCCTGCCAATTTCAGCCACGACGCCCAGGCCGAGAGGCGTTCGGCAGTCGGCCGTGTCGGTTTGTGACCCGGGCCGAGGTTGGCTGGGACAGAATCGCGCGCATGCCGCTGACAGCCCCTGCCCCGATCGAAACACCGCGCCTCGTGGTGCGGCAGATCACCGAAGCCGACCTGCCCGGCCTGATGGCCGTCAACGGCGACGACACAGTGACGCAGTTCCTGCCGTACGCGACCTGGCGCTCGATCGACGACGCCACCGCCTGGTACCAGCGCATCGCCGGCATCCAGGCGACCGGCAACGCGGTGCAGTTCGTGATCCTGTCGCGCGACGACGCGGCAGTGATCGGCGCCGGCCTGCTGTTCAACTTCAACGAGGGCAGCGCCCGCGCCGAACTCGGCTACGTGCTGGGCCGCGCGCACTGGGGCCGCGGCCTGGCGCGCGAGGCGGTCGGCGCGCTGGTCGGCGTCGCGTTCGGATCGATGGGCGTGCGCCGCCTGGAAGCCGAGGTCAATCCGCTGAACCGGCCGTCGGTGCGGCTGCTGCAATCGCTCGGCTTCACGCGTGAAGGGCTGCTGCGCCAGCGCTGGGTCGGCAAGGGCGCGACCTATGACGTCGAACTGCACGGGTTGTTGTGCGACGAGTTCCGTTCGCCCTGAGCCTGTCGAAGGGCCCGATCATCCTGAGCTTGTCGAAGGGCCTGCTCGCATCGCACAAGGCTTCGACAGGCTCAGCCCAACCCTTCGACAAGCTCAGGGCGAACGGGGTTTGATTGCTTGCGACAATCCCACCATGCCCCAGCTGCGCACACTCGCCGCCCCCGAACCCGCAAGCGCGCCGCCCCGCTTGAGCGGCATCCCGGCCGACCCGCAGAAGTTCGCGCTGGCGGTCGGCCCGAGCCCGATCGACGGCCAGGGCGTGTTCGCGGCCGAGGCCATCCCCGCGCGCCGCAAGATCGGCGAGCTGCGCGGCGAGCCGATCAGCGTGGCCGAAGCCCGTCGGCGCGCGCGTGGCGTGGCCCGCATCATGATCGTCGAGGTGTCCGAGCGGCGCGCGATCGATGCCTCGGCGTCGACCGACGCGCTGCGCTTCGCGAACCACTCCTGCCGGCCGAACATGGTGCTGAAGCTGCAACAGGGCCGCGTCGCGTTCCATGCGCTGCGCGACATCGACCCCGGCGAGGAACTGACCGTCGGCTACGGCCGCTCGCACCACCTGGGCCGGCTCGCGTGCCGTTGCGGCGCGCCGGGCTGTGCCGGAACCCTCTGACCCCCTGCCCCGACCCCATGACGACCCCAGCACAACACCAGGCGGCCGAACGCCGCGGCCTGTTCATCGCCGATGACGGCGTGCCCCGCTGCCACTGGTGCCGCGCGACGCCCGGCTACCAGCACTACCACGACCATGAATGGGGCTTCCCGGTCACCGACGATCGGCGGCTGTTCGAGAAGATCTGCCTCGAGGGTTTCCAGGCCGGGCTGAGCTGGCTGACGATCCTGAACAAGCGCGAGTCCTTTCGCGCCGGCTTTGCGAACTTCGAGGCCGAGCAGGTGGCGCGCTTCACGCAGAAGGACGTCGAGCGGCTGCTGGGCGACGCCGGCATCGTGCGCCACCGCGGCAAGATCGAATCGACGATCAACAACGCGCAGCGGGTGCTGGAGATGCGCGCCGAGTTCGGCTCGCTTGCCGCGTATGCCTGGGGCCACGAGCCGGCGGCGCACTCGCGGCCGAAAAAGCTGACGCACGAGGCACTGATCGCGATGACGACCTCGGCGGAGGCGATCGCGATGTCGAAGGACCTGAAGAAGCGCGGCTGGAGCTTCGTCGGGCCGACCACGGTCTATGCGTTCATGCAGGCGATGGGCTTGGTGAACGACCACCGCGAAGGCTGCGCGTCGCGCGATGCGGCGTTGAAGGCGCGGGCAGAGATGACGCCGCCGGCGCGCTGAGCATCAGGCGTCGACGCTCCACAGCCAAGCCGCATCGCGCGCAGACAGCGTCAGGCGGATCGCTCGGCCGTCCGGCGTCCAGGTGTGACCGCTCGGAGAGGTCCAGCGGGCGATGTCGAACGGCAACGCGTCGAGCGGCACGACGGCCTCGGTGCCATCGCCACGATTCACCACCAGCAGCGTGACGGCCGTGGCGTTGACCCGCGCGAACGCGATCCAGTCGTCGCCGTGCGCCAGCGTGATGCAGGCGCCCTCGCGCAGCTCGGCACGATCGCGGCGCCAGGCTGCGAACTGCTTCACGCGCTCGAGAATCCCGCCGCGCCAGCTCGCGCCGCTCCAGTCGAAGCAGCGCCGGTTGTCCGGATCGTTGCCGCCCTCCAGACCAACCTCATCGCCGTAGTAGATGCACGGCACGCCGGGGTAGCCGAACTGCAGTGCGAGCGCGACGCCGTGCAGCGCCTCGTCGCCGCCGAGCACCGTGAACAGGCGCTGCGTGTCGTGGCTGTCGAGCGCGTTCCATTGCGCCAAGGCCACCTCGTGCGGCACGACCGCGCGCGACTCACCGAGCCAGTCCACCAGGTCGGACGTCGCGATCGGTGCCGCGCGCCCGCCGAAATCGACGCCGGCCAGCCACTGCCACAGCGGCAGCGTGAAGCCCCAGTAGTTCATCGCGGCATCTTCCTGGTCGCCCTGCAGCCAGCTGCTCGCCTCGCTGAAGTGCTCGCCGACCAGGATGGCCTCGGGGTTCTCGTCGCGCACCGCATCGCGCATCGCGCGCAGCATCGCGGCGTTGTTGCCGGCGCCCGGGCCCTCGCCCAGCATGTGCACCGCGTCGAGCCGCCAGCCGTCGGCCGACACCGGCGGCTGCAGCCAACGGCGCAGCACCGAGCGCGGGCCGCGGATGAAGGCGTCCAGCACCTCGGGGTGCGCGTAGTCGAGCACCGGCAGCGATTGATGGCCCTTCCAGTAGACCGGGCGGCCGTGCGCATCGCGGGCGTACCAGCCGTGCCATTGCGAATCGGGTGATTGCCACGCGCCGGGTTGCTCGTGCTGCGCGAAGCGGTTGAACCACGGGTGGTTCGCGCCGGTGTGGTTCAGCACCGCGTCGAGCACCAGGCGCAGGCCGCTTGCATGCACCTGCTGCGACAGCGCGACCAGCGCCGCGTCGCCGCCGAGGCCCGCGTCGACGTGGTCGTAGTCCTCGGTGTCGTAGCGGTGGTTGCTGCCGGAGCTGAACACCGGCGTCAGGTAGACGGTGGTGACGCCGAGCGCCTGCAGGTGGCCGAGGCGCTCGCCGATGCCGGCGAGGTCACCACCGTAGAACGCGCTCCAGGCCGGCTTCACATCGAGCGGCGCGTCCCACTCGAGCGCATGCACCGGCGCCTTGTCGTAGCCGAAGGCGTGCGGCGGGCGCTCGCGCGGCGCATCGGGGCCGCGCGCGAAGCGGTCGGGGAAGATCTGGTAGATCAGCTGCTGCTGGGCCCAGGCCGGCACCAGCGGCTCGCGGGCGATGCGGAAGTGATGGGCCTCGTTCGGCACGCGCCGCTGCATGCCGGTGGCGGCGAGCCAATGCGGCACGCCGTCGCGCAACACGCGAAAGCAGTAGCGCGTCGTCGGCCCGGTCGGGCACCACGGGATCGTCGCCTCGAAGCAAGCGAAGCGGCCCATGTCGGCCGTGCGCGCCAGCGGCAGCCAAGTCTCTTCGTTGTCGAGCAGGAAGCGCGCATGGACCTCGTCGAGGTCCGGCGTGTCGCTGAGCAGCGTGAGATGCAGGCCGGCATCGGTGCGCTCGGCCCACGGGGCGAGGGACAGGTGTTGAAGGAACATCGAGCAATGCTCATGCAAGAACGACGCACGAGCGTATCAAGCCCAGCGGCCCCCGTGGAACCGGCTTTGCCGGGCCACTGGGGGCGCCCCCTTGAGGGGGAGGCGCGCAGCGCCTCGGGGGTGGGTCATCCGCCGAACTTGCCAGAACGGTAGTCCTCGACCGCCTGGAAGATCTGCTCGTGCGTGTTCATCACGAACGGACCGTACTGCGCGATCGGCTCGTTCAGCGGCCGGCCCGCGATGATCAGCGCCTTCGCCGGCGCATCACCCGCCTGCAGCACGATGCCATCACGCTCGGCACCGTTCTTCAGGATCGCCATGCGCTGCGAACCCACCTTCGCCCCGCCCACCTCGACCTCGCCGCGGTACACATAGACGAACGCGTTGTGCGTCGCCGGCAGCACCTGGTCGAAGCGCGCACCAGGCGCCAGGTGCACGTCCAGGTACAGCGGCTGCGTCACCTCGCGCTGCATCGCGCCGGCCACGCCGTGCGACTCGCCGGCGATCACGCGCACCGTGCTGCCGTCGCCGGTCGTGAACTCCGGGATCTCGGCCGACTGGATGTCGCGGTACCACGGGTCGGCCAGCTTGCGGTCGGCCGGCAGGTTCAGCCACAGCTGGAAGCCTTCCATGCGCCCCTCCTGCTGCTCGGGCAGTTCCGAGTGCACGATGCCGCGCCCGGCCGTCATCCATTGCACGCCGCCGTTCTGCAGCAGGCCTTCGTGGCCGGCGTTGTCGCGGTGGCGCATGCGCCCGGCGATCATGTACGTGACGGTCTCGAAGCCGCGGTGCGGATGGTCCGGGAAGCCGCCGACGTAGTCATCGGCGTTGTCGGTGCCGAAGGCATCGAGCATCAGGAACGGATCGAGCCGGCGCTGCAGCGGCTGCGTCAGCACCCGCGTCAGCTTGACGCCGGCCCCGTCCGATGTGGCCTGGCCCGTCACCAGGCGCTCCAGCTCGCGCGGGCGCGCGACAGCCTCGGTCACGGGGTGGAAGACGGTGGTGGCGGAAGACATGTCGAACTCCTTGGTGGATGGTGGAAAGAACAGAAAGAGAACTCGAAACGGATCAGGCGTGCACGGCCTCGTCGATCTGCGCACGGGCGAAGGCCAGGCCCTTCTCGGCCGCGTCCGGGCCCATGTTCAGGCCTTCGGCGTAGAAGAACTCGACGTCGGTCATGCCCAGGAAGCCCAGCACGGTCTTCAGGTACGGCACCTGCGTGTCGGCCGGCGTGTTGCGGTACTGGCCGCCGCGGGTCAGCGCGACATAGACCTTCTTGCCGGTCAACAGGCCTTGCGGGCCCTTGTCGGTGTACGCGAAGGTCACCTTCACCTTCGCGATCGCGTCGATCCAGTTCTTCAGCTGCGCCGGCACGCCGAAGTTGTACATCGGCACGCCCAGCACGACGGCATCGGCGGCCTGGATCTCGGCGATCAGCGCGTCGTCCAGCGCGGCGCGCTCGGCTTGTGCCGGCGTGCGGGCGTCGACCGGCGTGAACAGCGCGTGCAGCGCAGCCTCGTCGAGCACCGGCTGCGGCGTGACGGCCAGGTCGCGCAGCCTCACGCTGGCGCCGGGGTTCACGGCCAGCAGGCGGGCGGTCAGTTCGTTGGCCAGCACGGTCGATTGCGAACCTTGGGTGCGGGCGCTGGAGTTGATCTGGAGGATGTTCATGGTGGGCTCCGAAAGCGGTTGGATCTCAGTGGGGGAATCGATGGATGAACTCTAGGTGTCCCACAATCCAACCGGAAGCCATCGGATTGGGTAATATTGTTCCACTGATGAGACAGTGGAGCCCCCGATGAGCCTCGAAGCCAATGACCTGATGCTGTTCGCCCGCGTCGCCGAGGAAGGCAGTTTCAGCCGCGCGGCCGAGCGCACCGGGCTGCCGAAATCGACCGTGTCGCGGCGGGTGGCCGCGCTGGAGGCGCAGCTCGGCGAGCGGCTGCTGCTGCGCACGACGCGCAAGCTGACCGTCACCGATTTCGGCCACAGCGTGCTGGAGCATGCGAACCAGGTGCTGGCCGAGGTGGAGGCGACCGCGTCGCTGGCCCAGCACCGGCAGGTGGAGCCGAGCGGGCGGCTGCGCATCTCGATGCCGGCGGATTTCGCGAACATCGTGCTCGGCGACCTGATGACCGAGTTCCTGACCCGCTACCCGGCGATCTCGCTGGAACTCGACCTCTCGCCGCGCCGCGTCGACCTGATCGGCGAGAACTTCGACCTGGCGATCCGCATGGGCGACCTGCCCGACGATGCGAGCCTGGCGGCACGGCGGATCGCGGTGTTCCAGGTCGGGCTGTACGCGTCGCCGGCCTACCTGGCGCGGCGCGGCGAGCCGAGCGAACCCGAGGCGCTGATGGAGCATGACGCGCTGCACCTGCTGACGCGCAGCGGCGAGCCGGCGCTGTGGACGCTGCAGCGCGGCGCCGCGCAATGGCAGGGAACGCCGCCCGCCCGCGCGACCGCGAACTCACCCGAGATGCTGATCCGCATGGCGCGCGCCGGCGCCGGCGTGACGGTGGTGTCGAGCCACTTCGCGATACCGTACGTGCGCAGCGGCGAGTTGGTGCCGGTGCTGCCGGAGTGGTCGCTGCCCGACGTCACCGCCTGGGCGGTGTTCCCCGGCCGGCGGCTGATGCCGGCGCGCACGCGGGTGCTGCTGGATGCGATGGCGAACACCTTCTCCGGCCCGGAATGCAAACGCGCGGACGACGCGGTGCGGCAGGAGGTGGCCCGCGGCCGGCGCGCCGCCACGGCCGCTTGAGCCAGGCGCAGACCGACGGACGCGTGCTGGTCCGAGCAGGGCTCGCGCGCTTGTCCTACACCTCGCGGGGCCACGGCGGTCGTACGCTCGCAGCCTGATCGTTCACTTCGAGGAGACCGCCATGGTCCGCGTGCTCGTGCTGTTTGTGGCCCTGCTGGTGATGGCCGTCTTCACGCTGCTGAACTGGCAGGCCTTCGTCGCGCCGACGCCGCTGTCGCTCGGCTTCACGACCGTGCAGGCGCCGTTGCCGATGCTGCTGCTCGGCGCCTTCGTCTTCATCAGCGTGTGGTTCGTCGTGTGGGCGCTGCAGCTGCAGGGCAAGGCGATGCTGGAAGCGCGCCGGCTCTCGAAGGACCTGCAGGCGCAGCGCGAGCTGGCCGACAAGGCGGAGGCGTCGCGCTTCACCGAGTTGCAGACGTTTCTGGCCGCCGAACTCTCTCGCTTGAATCAATCGGGGCTGGATGCCAGAGCCGCGGTGAATGCGCGCTTCGACCAGCTGCGGCGGGAGCAGCAGGTGGCGCTGGAGGAGGCGACCAACGGGATCTCGGCGCACCTCGGGGAGCTGGAGGATCGGCTGGAGCGCTCGCACGGGCTGGCGGCCGAGATCGACCGGCCGCCCGTGCGCGAACACCTGCGCTGACGTCTACCCGGACGGCTTACTCGTCGCGGCTCCCGCCGAAGATCCCCAGCAGCGCGAGCAGCGACTGGAACACGTTGTAGACGCTCAGGTAGACGCCCAGCGTCGCGGTGATGTAGTTGGTCTCATGCCCGTCCTGCACGCGCTTCAGGTCATACAGGATGAAGGCCGAGAAGATGCCGATCGCCAGCACCGACAGCGTGATCATCAGCGCGCTCGACTGGATGAAGAAGTTCGCGATGCCGGCCACCAGCAGCAGGATCACGCCGATGAACAGGAACTTGCCCATCGAGGACAGGTCGCGCTTGATCACCGACGACAGCGTCGCCATGCCGAGGAAGACCACCCCGGTGCCGGCGAAGGCCGTCATGATCAGGCTCGCGCCGTTCGACAGGCCGAGCACCGCGCCGACCAGGCGCGACAACATCAGCCCCATGAAGAACGTGAACGCCAGCAGCACCGGCACGCCGGCCGCCGAGTTCTTGGTCTTCTCGATCGCGAACATCAGGCCGAACGAGCCGACCAGAAAGACCACCAGGCCGACGCCCGGCGACATCGCGCGCGCGATGCCGGTCGACACGCCGATCCAGGCGCCGAGCACCGTCGGCACCATCGACAGCGCGAGCAGCCAGTAGGTGTTGCGCAGCACCTTGTTGCGCTGTTCGACCGAGGTGGACTCACCGGCGTAGCCGGTGGTTGAAACTTGAGACAGCGGATTCATGACGGATTCCTTCAGTTCGAAGTTGCAGGAGTGTTCGCGCGGCGCTTGGCGCGCGCGCGGATGTTGAGCACCTCGACCGCGAGCGAGAACGCCATCGCGGCATAGATGTAGCCCTTGGGCACGTGCGCGTCGAAAGCCTCGGCCGTCAGCGCCATGCCGACCATCACGAGGAAGGACAGCGCCAGCACCTTGACCGACGGATGGCGGTCGACGAAGTCGCCGATCGGCTTGGCTGCCACCAGCATCACGCCGACCGAGGCGACCACCGCCGCGACCATCACGCCGATGCGGTCGACCATGCCGACCGCGGTGATCACCGAGTCGAGCGAGAACACGATGTCGATCACCGCGATCTGGCCGATCACGCCCCAGAACATCCGCTGGCCGGCCGCCTTCAGCGCGGCCTCGTCGGTGACCGGCGCCGGGCCGTGCTGCTCGCGCGCCTCGACCTCGACGAAGATCTCGTGCGAGGCCTTCCACAGCAGGAACAGCCCACCGAACAGCAGCACCAGGTCGCGCCCGCTGATGCCCTGGCCGAGCACGGTGAACAGGTCGGCGGTCAGGCCCATCACCCAGCTCAGCGAGAACAGCAGCAAGAGCCGCGAGACCATCGCGAAGCCGAGGCCGAGGCGCCGCGCCTTGTCGCGCAGCTCCGCCGGCAGGCGCCCGACGAGGATGGAGATGAAGATGATGTTGTCGACGCCGAGGACGATTTCCAGGGCGGTGAGCATCGCGAAGGCGATCCAGAGGTTGGGGTCGAGGAGGGATTCCATGGCGTGGCAGTGGTGGTCCGTGGGGCCGCCAGGATGGCATGGCCGCGAACGCACGGGGACGAAACGGGGACGAGCGGAGGTCGGGCGGAAACGCCGGCCGCGGACGCGCCGCGGCGGGGTTCTCAGGAGAGCGCGAGTGCCTTCGGCGGCCGCCGCAGGCCGTCGAGCCAGGGCGCCGGGCGAGCGGGGTCGGTGGCGAGGGGCGGACGGGCCAGCGAGAAGCCGGGGTCCGGCACCGGCAACGCGCCGGTCAGCAGGTCTTGCACGTCGGCGACGGTTTCGCCGGCCGACTGGATGCGGTCGTCGACATCGCGCTCCTGGGCGCTGCCGTCGTCGACGATCGCCACCACGGCCTGCACCGACGGCATCTCGCTCGCCTGCGGGCGGGCCATCAGGCCGGCTGCCAGCAGGAAGAGCGTGAGGACGAGGACGAGACCGCGGGACACCATAGCGGCCGCAGTGTACCGGGCCGGCATGTCGTGCCGGCCCGAGGGGCTACTTCGAGCGGCTACTTCGCCACCACCGCTGCCGGTGCGCCATCCGTCGGATGGTGCCGGCGAACCTTGCGCGACACCCACTGCACCACGTCGTCGACGAAGGTGAACAGCACCGGGATCACCAGCAGGCTCAGGAAGGTCGACGTGATCAGCCCGCCGATCACGACGATGGCCATCGGCGCGCGAAAGCTCGAATCGACGCCGATGCCGAGCGCGATCGGCAGCATGCCGGCGCCCATCGCGATGGTCGTCATCACGATCGGCCGGGCCCGCTTGTGGCAGGCGTCGAGCACCGCATCCCAGCGCGACAGCCCGTGCTCGCGGCGCGCCATGATCGCGTACTCGACCAGCAGGATCGAATTCTTGGTCGCGATGCCCATCAGCATGATCAGCCCGATCATCGACGGCATCGACAGCGCGGTGTGGGTGACGAACAGCGCGAGGAAGGCCCCCGGCACCGACAACACCAGCGCCGCGAGGATGGTCACGGGCTGCACGAAGTCGTGGAACAGCAGCACCAGCACGATGTAGATGCACATCACGCCGGTCAGCATCGCGAGGCCGAAGCCGGAGAACAGCTCCTGCATGGCCTCGGCATCGCCGACACCGGCCAGCGACACGCCGGCCGGCAGGCTGCGCAGGCTGGGCAGCTGCTCGGCCGTGCTCTGCACATGCTCCAGCGACTGGCCGTTCAGCTCGATCTCGAAGTTGATGTTGCGCTTGCGGTCGAAGCGCGCGATCTGCGCCGGCCCGCTGTCGATCGACAGCGTCGCGACGTTGGCCAGCATCACCGGCCCCTTCGCGCCCGGCACCGCCAGCCGCGACAGCAACTCCAGGTCGGTGCGCGCATCGGCCGCCAGCTTGACGACGATCGGCACCTGGCGCTGCGACAGGTTCAGCTTCGGCAGGCTCTGGTCGTAGTCGCCGGCGGTGGCGATGCGCAGCGTGTCGGCGATCGCGGCCGACGTGACGCCGAGGTCGGCGGCGCGCGCGAAATCGGGCCGCACGATCAGCTCCGGCCGCACCAGGCTCGAGGTCGACGTGACCGCGCCGATGCCGGCGATCGTGCGCAGCTCGCGCTCGACCTGCTTCGAATGCTCGAGCAGCACGTCGCCGTCTTCACCGGCCAGCACCACCACGTACTTCTCGCCGGATCCGCCGAAGCCGACCGCGACCCGCGCGCCCGGCAGGCCGGCGAGCGCGTCGCGCAGCTGCTGCTCGATCACCTGCTTCTTCGGCCGGTGGCCGCGCTCGGTCAGGTTGATGCTGAGCGAGGCCTTGCGCACCTCGGCCGCACCGGCGCCGGCGAACGGGTCGGCCCCGGTGTTGCCGCCGCCGACCGCGGTGTAGACCAGCTTCACGTACTGATTCTTCTGCACGATGTCGCGCGCCTGCTCGGCCACCGCCAGCGTCTGCGCGAAAGTGGCGCCCGGCGGCAGCGAGATCGAGACCTGCGACTTCGACAGGTCGTCCGGCGGGATGAAGCCCTTCTCAAGGATGCCGGCGAGGACGATCGAGCCGGCGAAGAACGCGATGACCGCGACCGTCGTGATCACGCGGTGGTGCAGCGCGGCCGTGACCCAGCGCATGTAGATCTCGAGCCAGCGGCCTTCCTTGTGCTCGCCGGTCGGCGGCTTCAGCAGGTAGGCGGCCATCATCGGCGTCAGCAGCCGCGCGACCACCAGCGACATGAACACCGCGATCGCCGCCGTCCAGCCGAACTGCACGAAGAAGCGGCCGACCACGCCGCTCATGAAGGCGGTCGGCAGGAACACCGCGATCAGCGTGAAGGTGGTCGCGATCACCGCGAGGCCGATCTCGTCGGCCGCCTCCATCGCCGCCTGCAAAGGCGTCTTGCCCATGCGCAGGTGCCGCATGATGTTCTCGATCTCGACGATCGCGTCGTCGACCAGGATGCCGACCACCAGCGACAGCGACAGCAGCGTCACGCCGTTCAGCGTGAAGCCGGCCAGCGACATGAACGCGAAAGCCGGGATCACCGACAGCGGCAGCGCGAGTGCCGACACCAGCGTCGCGCGCCAGTTGCGCAGGAACAGCCACACCACCAGCACCGCCAGCGCGGCGCCTTCGTACAGCATCGCCATCGAGCTGTCGAAGTCTTCCTGCACGTTGTCGACGAAGTTGAAGGCCTCGTCGAACTTCACCTCCGGGTGCGCCGCCTTCATCGCCTCGATCTCGGCGCGCACGCCGGCCGCCACCTCGGTCTCGCCGGCGCCGCGGGTGCGGGTGATCTCGAAGCCGACCACCGGCTTGCCGTTCAGCAGCGCCGTCGAGCGCTGCTCGGCCACCGTGTCGCTGACGCGCGCGACCTGCTCCAGCCGCAGCCGCCGGCCGTCGGCCAGCGAGATCTCCATCTTCGCGAGCTCCTCGGCCGAGCGCACGGTCGCGATGGTGCGCACCGATTGCTCGGCGCCGCCGACATCGGTGCGGCCGCCCGAGGCCTCCTGCTGGATCTTGCTGAGCTGGTGCGAGATGTCGGCCGCGGTGGCGTTCAGCGCCAGCAGCCTGGCCGGGTCGAGCTCGACGCGCACCTCGCGCGTGACGCCGCCGACCCGCGCGACCGCGCCGACGCCGCGCACGCTGAGCATCTGCTTGCCGACCGTGTTGTCGACGAACCATGACAGCGACTCTTCATCGAGCCGGTCCGACGCGACGGTGTAGGTCAGGATCGGCGAGCCCGACAGCTCCATCTTCGTGACCACCGGGTCGCGCAGGTCGGCCGGCAGGTCGGCGCGCACCCGCGAGACGGCGGCGCGCATGTCGTCGACCGCCTCCTGCACCGGCTTCTCGAGCCGGAACTCGCCGGTGATCGTGACCAGGCCGTCGGTCACCGAGGTGTAGACGTGCTTCAGGCCCTGCAGCGTCGCGACCGAGTTCTCGATCTTGCGCGCGACGTCGGTCTCGAGCTGCGACGGCGACGCCCCCGGCAGCGCGGCCGAGATCGTGACGGTCGGCAGCTCGATGTCCGGGAAGTTCTGGACCTTCATGCTCTTGAAGCTGTACAGCCCGAGCAGGGTCAGCAGGATGAAGAGCAGCACCGCGGGGATCGGGTTACGGATCGACCAGGCGGAGACGTTGATGTTCATGGGGCGTCGTCCTTGAAGGGAAGCCGGCGCGCGCTCAGCGCGAGGCCGTGGCGGCAGCGGAGGCGGCCGCCGGCACCGGCAGCGCGTCGACCACGCGCACCGTGTCGCCATCGCCCAGGAAACCGCCGCCGGTGGCGACGACGCGGTCGGCCGGCTGCAGGCCGCCGAGGATCTGGATGCGCTCGCCGACGCGCTGGCCGACCTTCACCTTGACCAGCGTGACCTTGTTGTCGGCCCCGACCCGCAGCACGTAGCTGAAGCCCTCGCGCAGCAGCACCGCGCTCTGCGGCAGCGTCATGCCCTGCTGCGAGCCGATCTCGAACTCGCCGCGCGCGAACATGCCGGCCTTCGCGGCGCTGGCACCGCCCGGCAGGTCGACGTAGACCAGGCCGTTGCGCGTCTGCGCGTCGACGGTGGGCGCAATGATGCGCAGCTTGCCGGTCACCGGCTCGCCGCTGGCGGGCAGCACGCGCACCGCCATGCCGGGCTTCAGCGGCCCGATCTCCGACGACGGCACCTCGGCACGCCATTCGAGCCGGCCGCCGCGGATCAGGCGGAACAGCTCCTGGCCGGCCGGCAGCACCGCGCCGACGGTGGCGCTGCGCGACGAGATCACGCCGTTGTCGGGCGCCAGCACTTGCGTCTGCTGCAGTCGCAGCTGCTGCACCTGGGCGGCGGCGCGCTGGGCCTCGAGCCGCGCCTGCGCGGTGCGTTCGGCGGTCAGGTACTGGTTGGTCTGCTGCGCGCTGAGCGCGCCGGTGGGCTGCAGGTCGCGAGCGCGCTGCGCGTTGGCGGCCGCCTCGGCGGCATTCGCCTCGGCCTCGGCAACCGCGGCGCGGGTCTGCGCCAGGTCGGCATGGATGGTGTCGGACGCGAAGCTCGCGAGCACCTGGCCGCGCTTGACCACGTCGCCGACGTTCACCTTCACGTCGGCCAGGCGCAGGCCGTTGGCCTCGGTGCCGACGATCGCCTCCTGCCACGCGGCGATGCTGCCGTTGGCGGCCAGCAGCGTTGGCAGGCTGGCCGGCTGCAGCTGCGTCACGGTGACGGTCAGCGCGGGCTTGGCGGCAGCGGGCTTCTTCTCGTCGGCGGCGCGGACGGTGCTCGTCACCGAGACGGCCAGCAGCGCGGCGAGCACGCCGGCAGCGGCGAGGGACAGCAGCAGGGGCTTCAGTCGTTGGGTCATGGTGGGCGTGAGCTGTGGATCGTCGGGGTGTTCAGGGGGTGGCCTTCGTGGGGCCTGGGGAATTGCCGGCAGCCGCGGCATCAGCCACCGACGTGCCGGTGCGCCAGCCGCCGCCGAGCGCGCGGTACAGCGTGATCCAGGCGGCGACGCGCTCGCGCTGCAGGTCGATCAGCGTGCCGTGCGCGAGCACCGCGCTGCGGCGCGCGTCTTCCAGCTCGAACAGGCTGGCCAGGCCGCCCTTGAAGCGGGCTTCGGTGGCGCGGAACGACTGCTCGAAGCCTTCGTCGGCGATGCGGGCGTTCTCGGTGCGCGCCGCGCTGCTGTCGAGCTGCACCAGCGCCTGCTCGACCTCCTGCACCGCCGTGCGCAGCTTCGCGCGGTAGAGCGACGCCGCCTCGTCGTAGCGGGCGCGGGCCGCATCGACATTGGCGCGGCGCAGGCCGGCGTCGAAGATCGGCAGCGTGACCGCCAGCGGCCCGACCGACCAGACCGTGCCGCTCTGGGTGGCATCCCCCAGGTCGACGCGGGCGCGCGAGATCGAGCCGGCCAGCGTGACGCGCGGCAGCCGCTTCGCGCGCGCCTGCGACACCTCGGCGCTCGCCGCGCCGAGTTCACGCGCCGCGTTGAAGACATCGGGCCGCTGGTTCAGCACCTCGGCCGGCACGCTGTCGATCGCCAGCTCGGCCGGCTGCGGGAGGCGCGCGGTGCCGGCCGCCAGC
>NZ_JBFULV010000081.1:0-30853 GCF_054049715.1 Rhizobacter sp. P5_C2
GTCTACGGCCGCACGATGGCGCCGCTCGCGGCGCCCACGCTGCCGGTCGACGAGGCCGGCGAGCCGCGCCGCGTGCCCGCCGCACCGCCGGCGGTCGCCACCCTTTCTCCCATCGCCTATGCTGTCCCCATGTCCGAGACACCCGACTCCGGCGGCACGCTGCCGCAACCCCGTCCCAGCTCAGACGACGACGAGCGTGAAGCGATCGACCGCCTCGGCCGCGTGCACGGCCCCGGCGAACTGCGGGCGGTGCTGCTGGCGCTGATCGCGACGCCCGGCAGCCAGCGCGAACGCCGCGCCTGGCGCGACGAGACCAAGGGCCTCAGCACCGCCGATGCGCTGCGCGACGAGGTCAAGAAGCTGAGCGCCGCCGCACGCCTGCCGTGGCTCGAGGTGCTGCTCGGGCGCATCGCCCGCGCGCCGCTGCACGACCGGCAGGATGTCGTCGAAGCGGCACGCCGCGTGATGGCGGCCGACGGCCTGGTTCGCCCGATCGACCGGCTGCACTGGCTGGCGCTGCGGCACCGGCTGGGCGAGGCGCGCCCGCCGAGCCCGAGCGCCAGCGCGAGCAACGACCTGGCCGAGCTGCCCGAATCGGCGCTGCTGCAGGTGGCGCGGCTGACGGCCTTCCTGTCGCGCCTCGTGCCCGATGGCGAACTCGAGAGCGGCGCGGCCTGGTACCAGTCGGTGATGAAGCGCTGGGTGCGCGGCGCCATCGTGCCCGCGCCCGAGCTGCCGGATGCCGACGAGGTGGCGCATGCGCTGGGCGTCGTGCAGGCGCTGCCATGGATGCTGCGGCCGGTGCTGGTGCGCGCCTGGCTGGAGGCCGCGTTGGCCGTGAGCCCGATGAACCGGCTGTCTGACAGCGCGGCCGATGCGCTGCGCCTGGCCGGGCTGCTGCTCGACTCGCCGATGCCGCCCGAGCTGGCGCGGCACTACATCGAGCTGCCGGCGGCGCTGGTGTCCGCGCTCAGCCCAGGCACATGACCGACGCGGTGGCGACCAGTTCGTCGAACAGCGCCATCGACACCTCGCCCGACACCGCATACGGATCGAGCTCGGCCTTCTCAGAGTACTTCAGCAGCAGCGCCGGGTTCAGCATGTTCATCTGTACCTGGCCCATCGACCAGCCGGCGAAGCGGCGTTCGCCGATCTCTTCGTAGCGCAGCAGCGCCACGTCGCGGTGGCGCGGGTCGTTGGCGATGCGGTTGTACAGCTGGCTCACCGGCAGCCGCCCGCCTTCGAGCACCTGCAGGAAGATGCCGCCAGAAAAGCACAGCACGCCGGTCACGCCCACCTGCGGGTTGTGGGCGCGCGACTTCTTCATGATGGCCGCGAGCGCCTCGTTGTCCATCGACGCGGCGGCACGGCTGGCGTACATCAGGCGCACGAGCATGGCAAATCCTTTCAGGTCTTCTTGCTCAGCAGGGACAGGAATTCGCGGCGCAGGTTCGCGTCCTTCAGGAACGCGCCGCGCATCACGCTGTTGGTCATCATCGACTGGTCGTCCTTGACGCCGCGCCAGTGCATGCAGAAGTGGTCGGCTTCCATCACCAGCGCGAGGCCGTCGGGCTTGACCCGGCTCTGCAATTCGTTGGCCAGCATCGTGACGGCCTCTTCCTGGATCTGCGGGCGGCTCATGATCCAGTCGCAGATGCGGGCGTACTTCGACAGCCCGATCAGGTTCGAATGCTCGTTCGGCAGGATGCCGATCCACACCCGCCCCATGATCGGGCACAGGTGGTGCGAGCAGGCGCTGCGCACCGTGATCGGGCCGACGATCATCAGCTCGTTGAGCCGCTCGACGTTCGGGAATTCGGTGACCGCGGGGATCGGCACGTAGCGGCCGCGGAACACCTCGGTCAGGAACATCTTCGCGACGCGCTTGGCGGTCTCGTGGGTGTTGTGGTCGCTCTCGGTGTCGATCACCAGCGCCTTCAGCACCTCCTGCATCTTCGCTTCGACCTCGTCGCGCAGTTCGTCGATCTCGCCGTCGCGGATGTGGGCGGCGATGTTGTCGTTGGCGTGGTAGCGGCAGTCGGCGCCGATCAGCCGGTAGCGGATGCGCTCGGACGCGGGCAGGGCGGCGAGTTCTGCTTCGCTTCGGGCGTCGCTGAGAGGGGGCGCTTTCGGCATGTCGGCCTTTCTGGGTACTGCGCGAGGTCGGGGCGGATCGGCGATTGTGCCGGTATCTCGCCCGTAGACTCTCGCCCGTGACCTCCCTGCCCCTCTCCCAGCTCCTCCTCCATGTCGCGACCGCCGTGCAGGCCGTGCGCGACGGCCGCTCCCTCAACGATGCGCTGGCGCGCTGCCCTGCCGAGGCCCGGCCCGGCACGCAGGCCCTGGCGTTCGAGGTGATGCGCAAGCTCGGTGCCGCCGAGATGCTGCGCCGCCGGCTGGTGCCGAAGCCGCCGCCGCCGTTCGTCGACGCGCTGCTGCTGAGCGTGCTGGCGTTGATGTGGCCGGGCGAGGAGCAGGCGGGTGCCGAGGTGGCCGTCGACGGCGCCCGCTACGCACCCCACACGCTGGTGAACCAGGCGGTGGAGACCGCCAAGCAGCGCGCCCGCGCCAGTGCGTCCTTCGTCAATGCCGTGCTGCGCCGCTTCCTGCGCGAGCAGCCGGCCCAGGTCGCCGCGGCACTCGCCGACCCGCTCGCCCGCTACAACCACCCACGCTGGTGGATCGAGCGGCTGCAGGCCGATTGGCCGGACCACTGGCAGGCGCTGCTCGCGGCCAACAACAGCCGGCCGCCGATGACGCTGCGCGTCAATGCGCGCCGCGGCACGCCCGAGGCCTATGTTCGGCGGCTCGCCGAGGCCGGGTTCGAAGGCCGGGTCGCCGGTCCGCATGCGGTGGTGCTGGCCCAGCCGACCGCGGTGCAGCGGCTGCCCGGCTTCGCGGCCGGCGATGTCTCGGTGCAGGACGCCGCGGCCCAGCTCGCCGCCCCGCTGCTGATCGGCGATGGCCTGCCGGCCGGCGCGCGGGTGCTGGACGCCTGCGCGGCCCCCGGCGGCAAGACCGCCCACCTGCTGGAGCTGGCCGACCTCGACGTGACCGCGCTCGACAGCGACCCGAACCGGCTGGCCCGGGTGCGCGACACGCTGGACCGGGTCGGCCAGCGGGCCACGCTGGTGGCCGCCGACGCGCGTGACACCGCGGCCTGGTCGCAGGGCCGGCCGTTCGACGCGATCCTGCTCGACGCCCCCTGCAGCGCCTCGGGCATCGTGCGCCGCCATCCGGACGTGCGCTGGCTGCGCCGACCGACCGACATCCCGACGCTGGCCGCGCTGCAGGGCGAGCTGCTGGACGCGCTGTGGCCGCTGCTGCAGCCGGGCGGCCGGCTGGTGTACTGCACCTGCTCGGTGTTCCAGGCCGAGGGACGCCAGGTGATCGACGCTTTTTTGCAACGCCAGACCGGCGCGTCCGTGGCTTCCGACCGGCCTTCGCCCGGCCACCTGCTGCCGCTCGCCGACAATCCAGGCGAAGGCCACGCGCTCCAACCGGGTGCATCGCCCGACGGCTTCTTCTACGCACTGCTGACCAAATCCTAGAACGCATCCGTGCTGCGCTCTCTCCGGCTCTCTCCCAGGCAAGGCTGTGGTGCCCCCCGCGCGAGTCGCTGGGGGCGGCTGTTGCTGTGGCTGGCCATGGCGCTGCTGGTGACGCTGCACGCACCGCTGCGCGCCGAGCCGATCGAGCTCGAGAGCTTCGACCTGGTGCGCAGCGAAGACGGCCTGACGCTGGGCTTCTCGGCCCAGTTCGAGCTGCCGCGCTCGGTCGAGGACGCGCTGCTGAAGGGCGTGCCGGTGTATTTCGTCGCCGAAGCCGAGGTCTACCGCGACCGCTGGTACTGGCGCGACAAGCTGGTGTCGTCGGCGACCCGCACCTGGCGCCTGGCCTACCAGCCGCTGACGCGCAAATACCGCGTCACCTTCGGCGGGCTGCACCAGAGCTACGACAATCTGTTCGACGCACTCGCCTCGCTGCGCCGCGTCGTCAGCTGGCGGCTGGCCGATGCCGGACAGATCGAGGACGATGGCCACCACTACATCGAGTTCAGCTACCGGCTGGACACCAGCCAGTTGCCGCGGCCGATGCAGATCGGCATCGGCGGCCAGGCCGACTGGACACTGCGGGTCGAGCGCCTCAAACGCTTCTGATCTGATGACCCACCCCCGAGGCGCTGCGCGCCTCCCCCTCAAGGGGGCGCCGCTGGTGGCCCGGCAAAGCCGGTTCCACGGCGGCCGCTGGATCGAGTTGGATTGTTTTTGCGGGCCTGGAGTTTGAGTTGACCAAAGCATCCCGCTGGGCATGGATCGTCTCGCTGGTCGCCGTCACCGGCGCGGGGCTGGTGCTGGTGTTCCTGTTGTCGATCGCCACCAACAGCCGCGGGCTGTACGAGAAGCACTACGTCTGGCTGTTCTGGGTCAACCTGATCGTCGCCGCCCTGCTGTTGCTGGTGATCGGCATCGCGTCGGTGCGCTTGCTGCTGCGGGTGCGGCGCGGCAAGTTCGGCAGCCGGCTGCTGCTGCGGCTGGCCGCCATCTTCGCGATGGTGGGCGTGGTGCCGGGGCTGCTGATCTACACGGTGTCGTACCAGTTCGTCTCGCGCAGCATCGAGACCTGGTTCGACGTGAAGGTCGAGGGCGCGCTCGATGCCGGCCTGAACCTCGGCCGCGGCACGCTCGATGCGCAGGTCAACGACCTCGCGAACAAGACCCGGCTCGCCGCCGAGCGCCTGGCCGACAGCACGCCGACCGTGCAGCCGCTGCAGCTGGAACGGCTGCGCGAGCAGTTGTCGGCACAGGAGGTGACGGTGCTCGGCCCGAGCGGCCAGGTGCTGATGACGGTGGGCCCGAGCGCCGCCGGCAACCTGTCGCCCGACCGGCCGACGCAGGCGCAGCTGCGCCAGGCGCGCGGCTCGCGCGTGTTCAGCCAGCTCGAAGGGCTCGACGAGGACACCGCGGCGAACTCGGGCACCGCGCGCATCAAGGCGCTGGCCTTCATGCCGAGCGCCAACATCTCGCTCGACGGCCAGGACCGCTTCCTGCTCGTCAGCCAGCTGCTGCCGAGCTCGGTGGTGACGAACGCGCTGGCGGTGCAGGCGGCCTACCGCGAGTACCAGCAGCGTTCGCTGGCACGCGACGGGCTGCGGCGCATGTACATCGGCACGCTGACGTTGACGCTGATCCTCGCGGTGTTCGGCGCGCTGCTGCTCGCGGTGACGCTGGGCAACCAGCTCGCGCGGCCGCTGCTGGTGCTGGCCGAAGGCGTGCGCCAGGTGGCGCGCGGCGACCTGACGCGCAAGCAGGTGGTGTCCTCGCGCGACGAACTGAGCGGCCTGACGCGCTCGTTCGCCGACATGACCGAGCAGCTGTCCGATGCGCGCTCGCTGGTGCAGCGCAGCCTCGCGCAGCTGGAAGCGGCACGCACCAATCTGCAGACCATCCTCGACAACCTGACCGCCGGCGTGATCGTGTTCGACCGCGATGGCCGCATCGACACCGTCAACCCGGGCGCCACGCGCATCCTGCGGCTGCCGCTGTCGGCCTACCGCGGCCGCACGCTGGCCGAGGTGCCGGGGCTCGAATCCTTCGGCCAGGCGGTGCTGCAGCGCTTCGACCTGCACCGCAGCAGCCCCGAGGCCGGCGAGCGCGACCACTGGCAGGATGCGTTCGACCTGCAGACCGCGCCCGACCGCGACAAGGTGACGCTGCTGGTGCGCGGCGCCGCGATGCCGCACGACGGCCGGCTGATGGTGTTCGACGACATCAGCGACGTGGTGTCGGCACAGCGTGCCGAGGCCTGGAGCGAGGTGGCGCGGCGCCTCGCGCACGAGATCAAGAACCCGCTGACGCCGATCCAGCTGTCGGCCGAACGGCTGCAGCACAAGCTCGAGTCGAAGCTCGAGGGGCTCGACCAGGCGATGCTGGTGCGCTCGGTCGGCACCATCGTCAGCCAGGTGCAGGCGATGAAGACGCTGGTCAACGAGTTCCGCGACTACGCCCGCTTGCCGGCGGCGCGGCCGCTCGCGCTCGACCTGAACGGGCTGGTGGCCGAGGTGCTGACGCTGTACGCCACCGCGCAGGAATCGGGGCAGCTGCGCACCGACTTCGCGGCCGACCTGCCGCCGATCATCGGCGACACGACACAGCTGCGCCAGGTCATCCACAACCTGGTGCAGAACGCGTTCGATGCGGTGGCCGAGCGGCCCGACGGCCAGGTGCGGGTGGCCACCGAGCTCGCGCGCACCGAGCAGGGCGAGGTGCGCGCGGTGCGGCTCCAGGTGATCGACAATGGCCCGGGATTCGCGGACAAGGTGCTGAAGCGGGCGTTCGAACCGTACGTCACCACGAAGAGCAAGGGGACCGGCCTGGGCCTGGCCGTCGTCAAGAAAATCGCCGATGAACACGGGGCGCGCATCCGGCTGGCCAACCTCACCGAGGCGTCCGAGCACGGAGAAGTCGTGATCGGCGCCCAAGTTTCGCTATCATTTTCAAAATTCGCACCGGTTGGGTCCGCTGAAGCGGCCGCCGCCGACAGCCGGGTGCACTGAGGGTTCATGGCCACCATTCTTGTTGTAGACGACGAACTGGGCATTCGCGCCCTGCTGTCGGAGATCCTGACCGACGAAGGCCACCAGGTCGAACTGGCCGAGAACGCCGCGCAGGCCCGCGCGTGCCGCGAGCGCGTGCGCCCGGACCTGGTGCTGCTCGACATCTGGATGCCCGATGTCGACGGCATCACGCTGCTGAAGGAATGGGGCGCGACCACGCTGCTGACGATGCCGGTGATCATGATGTCGGGCCACGGCACGATCGACACCGCGGTCGAGGCGACGAAGGTCGGCGCCATCGCATTCCTCGAGAAGCCGATCACGCTGCAGAAGCTGCTGCGCGCGGTGGAGCAGGCGCTGGTCAAGCCGAACAGCCGCGCGGCCCCGCCGCCGCCCCCGCCCCCGCCGCCGCCGTTGCCGCGCATCGAATACGGCATGCCGCTCGAGTCGATTCCGGTGAGCCAGGTGGTGGCGCTGCCGCTGCCGCCGATCGGGCCGCAATCGGAGCAAAGCTTCGAACTCGACCGGCCGCTGCGCGAGGCGCGCGATGCCTTCGAGAAGAGCTATTTCGAGTTCCACCTGGCCAAGGAGAACGGCAGCATGACGCGCGTCGCCGAGAAGACCGGGCTGGAGCGCACGCATCTGTACCGCAAGCTGAAGCAGCTGGGCGTCGACCTGACGCGCAACAAGCGCAGCGGCGGCATCTGATCGAAGCCTGCCGGCAAGCTGCTATACTCATCGGCTCACGGCCAAGTAGCTCAGTTGGTAGAGCAGCGGATTGAAAATCCGCGTGTCGGTGGTTCGATTCCGCCCTTGGCCACCAGATTCAGACGCCTTGAAAGCCCGGCCCCTCACGGCCGGGCTTTTTTGTTTCCGGCGTTGTTGTCGGCAGCCTCACAGGTATCCATCCGGCAACTTTGCGGCATCGCTCGCCAGCGTCAACAGCCGGGCAGCCTGCGCAACGACGAAGTCCCGAAGCTGCAGCGAGAAGCCGCGCTCTTCTTCGAGGTAGTCGATAGCGTTTGCCTGCAACGGCGCATGCTCGGTCGCCAGCCTGGCGAGGCGCGCAGCCTCTCGCTTCAACAATCGACGATCGATACCGCACCGCTGCGCGAAATCGGCCAGCTGAAATGCCCCGACTTCATCGAGCGAGAACGCGTCGCCATAGGCCATCGCCAGTTCGTGGTCGATGTCCGGGTACTGCAGCACGCTGACGAGGTCATACCAGGGCGCCGGCTCCAACCCCTGCGGGCGCACGAAGAACGAGAAGTTCTTGCCATGCGCGTCGCTGTTGCCGATGAGGAACTGGAACAGCGCCCACCGGAGCAAGGTGAGCCGTGCCGAGGCCTTGTTGAGCGTCTGCTCCACGCGGTCGAACAGCATGCTGATGCTGACGCCTTCGCGGATGTCGCGAACCTGCTCGCCGCTTCCGAAATTGCGCTCGTACTTGTAGGTCACCGGCAGGTCCGAGGCCTGGCATGCGTCGATGACGTGCAGCCGCTTCACGGTGGCCTGCGCTGCGCCGTTCGACACCACGCGATCGAAGCGACGGACGACCAGCACCGGCCTCGGCGTCCGGTAGATGCCGACGTCCGCGACGGGAAGGCCCATGCGCTTGGCGAGCGACATGCAGAAATGCTCGTTGACCACGAGGTGCGGTGTCGCCCTGCGGTCCGGCTCCGGCTTCAGGATGTGCGTCGACGCGAGCGGGGGCTCGACGAGGAACATGCGACCGCCTTCGTCGAGCGGACGGTCGAACCAGACCATCAGCTTGTCCTGCACCCCCGCGATGGACATGCGGACCTTGCCGTCCCACACCGCCAGCGGAATCGCGTCGCGCTCGCTCAAGCGCCGGTTCAGTTCGTCGCGTGTCACCTCGCGTGGTGGCGTCGCGGCGATGGCGGGCGGCACCTCGCCCGTGGACCAGAACCTGAATGCGCCTGTCGTCTCGGTGCCGAGCGCATTGATGAGCGCGAACACGTTGGCCTTGGACACGCGGCAGGTCGTGGCGATGACGTCGAGCGCGCGGCCTTCAGGCAGCAGGTTCTCGACGAAGCGTTTCACGGCGCCGGGGGCGTAGCCGGTCGCAGGTGGCTTGAGCGGCAGCGCCGGTGACAGCGGGAAGGCCTGCGGCGTGTCGACCCACGAGGAGGCGTAGTCGAGAGACCATCGATCCTCCAGCGGTTCATGGCCCAGCGTGGCGACCTGCAGGCCGTCGGCCCAGAGGGCGAGCGAATGCGGTGGGGTCGTCAGAGGCGTCATGGCTGCTCGAGATGCCCGGTGACGGGGCGCGACACCTCGTGCATCCATGGGTGGTCCTTCGGGCCGACCACGAGCGCCAGACCCAATCCGTCCAGCACGGCCAGGAGCTTGTCGAGGCGGACGGATCCCTTGCCGTTCTCGAGCCGGGAGAGCAGATCGACCGAGACGCCACTCAGTGACGCCGCGTCGTCGATCCGCAACGACTGTTCGCGCCGCCGCGCACGCACGGCAGGGCCCAGGTCAGACACAGCGGCGATATGAAGCGGGCCCGGCGAGGACGGGTCGATCGGCATTTCGGAATTCCAGAGGTGTGGGTGAATTTCCGGCATCGAAGCCGTCAATTCCTGAAACTCCGAAACTATGCGACGTCTGCGCCTCCGCGGCAAGCAATTCCGCAAACTCCGAAATTCGATGCCATCAAGGTCCGGCTTCGCGTTGCACAGCAAGCTTGTTTGCCGCGTCTTGCAGACCACTCAGGATGCTGTCGGCCAGTTCCTCGGGAAAGTCCCCCGGCAGTTGCTTGCGCACGGCATCCACCACCCGCGGCGTCTGCGAAACCAGCTCGTCGATGACGAAGCCGACCTGCCGGCCGTCTTCGGTCACGATGCCATGGCGCGCACCGAGGGCCTCCCAATGCCGACGCTGGATGTCCTGCATCTTCCAGTGCGCGTTCTTCGAGCGCACCGCCATCGCCATCCTCGCCTTGAAGGGTGAGATCTTCGACGGGCTGGCACCCAGCACCGGGTACGCCGACAGCACGTCGTAGAGCGGCGTCAACTGGTAGCGCCCGCCGGGCCGCAGGAAGAGGCTGAAGTTCTTCGCGTGGCCATCCGTCGCGCAGAGCATCCAGAACAGCAATTGCGCCTGGAAGAAGGTCCGGCGATCGCGCTCGCGCGCCATCGACCCGTCGAGCACGCCGAGGATGCGGTCCATGCCGGGACCGCCCTCGGCCTCGTACTTGGCACCGGGCGGCACGCCGCTCGCCTGGCACAGGTCTTCCTGCGGCAGGCGGATCAGCCGCCGCTCGCCGGCCGGGCTGCGCCACCACGCGCGGTCGAAGCGCTCGACCACCAGGGCTTTCATGTCCTCGAACTGCAGCGGCCGGCTCACCGCCACCTGCAGGCCATGGGCCTGCAGGATCAGCGAGCACAGCCACTCGTTCTCGACCGAGTCGCGCATGTCGATCTTCATGCCACCGATCAGCCCCAGCGGCAGCTTGAAGATGTGCGTGGTGGGCATGCCGCCCCGCGGCAGGCACCAGCGACCGTCCTGGAACAGCAGCGCCGTCTTCTCTTGCGCGCCCGCGATGGAGATGCGGAAGTCGTCGTCGTTGGCCACCAGGCCCAGCGCATGCGGCGTCGTGGTGCCGCGCAGCACCTCGGCGACGTCGGCGTCGGTCAGCGGCTGCGCCTGCAGGGTCGACGGGTCGGCCGGGGTCTGGTCCGTCGGCAGGATTTCCAGCGCCCCGACGCAGTCGCGGCCGGTCTCGGCCAGCAGGTCGAACGCGTCGGTCGTGCCGGTCTCGTAGCGGCGCGCCATCCGCTCGCGGATGTCCTGGCTGTCCGGCAACAGGTTGTCGAAACAGGCGCGAACCTTGTCGCCGCGATGCGGCCCGTTGCCCGGGGTGAACGGCAGCGACAACGACAGCGGCCTCCCCTGCTCCGACCGCGTCCAGTCGAGGTCGTACTGCAGCGTGTCCGGCGCGTTCGGGGCCCGGCTCCAGGTGCCGACGAAGACCCCGTTCATCCAGAGCCCCAGCGAGCGGGTGTGCGAGCGGCGTCCCATGGCTCACCAGGCCGGTGTGTGCGGATCGGCCGCAGCCGGCAGCGTGGGGCTGGACGGCTTGCTCAGCACCAGCTCGACACCCAGGATGCCCAGCAGTTTCAGCAGCCGCGCGCTGCCCACTTTTTCGGCATTGCGCTCCAGCGCCGAGTAGGTCTGCTGGGTCACGCCGAGGCGCAGGGCGGCTTCGCTTTGCGTCAGGCCGGCCTCCTTGCGGAAAGCCTGCAGCAAGGTCGGCAATTGGTCGGCCGTGCGAACGGTGAAGTCAGGCATACAAATTCCAGGCTGTATTTCTGATTCACATATTTTAGCCTGTAGATTTGTTTTACTGCTTGAATGCTGTAAACACAATAAACAGCCCATGAACTGTTTCGATCCATCCGAACAATCGCACACATCTCCCCAATATTGGGGATGAATGGCCTCTTGCGGGGGCCGTCCGCCCCATGGCGCCGCTTATGCTCTCGCCCCAAACGGCGCAGGGGCTTGCGCCCTGGAGGGATTCGATGGAAGGCAGTGCACAAGTGCGCCTGGTGTTCGCGGGCGAACTGGTGGGTGGGTTTCGTGCCGACGACGTCAAGCGGAGCTTCGGCCAGGCGTACAAGGTCGACGGCGAACGGCTCGATGAGGTGTTCTCCGGCGGGCGCACCGTGATCAAGCGCGCCGTGGCCCAGGACGATGTCGAGCGCTACGTCCAGAAGTTCCGCCAGATGGGCATGCAGGTGCTGGTCGAGACGATGGACGGCAAGCCCGTGCCGGTCCCACCGACGCCGCCAGCGGTGGCGCCCCCGCCGGCGCCCGCAATGACCGCCACGGCGGCGCCCGTCGCTGCACCGCCGCCGAAGCCGCTCGCGGCCACGATCCCACCGCTCGCGCCGCTCGAAGAGCAGGTGACCTGCCCCAACTGCGGCGAACGCCAGCCCCAGCGTGCGTTCTGCCGCAACTGCTCCACCGACATCGCGCGCGCGATCGCCAACAAGCAGGAAGAGATGGACCGCGCCCGCGCCGAGCGCCTGGCGGCCCGCAACGGCGGTCGCTATGCGCCGCCGAAATCCGGTGTCGCGGTGATGCACGAAGGCACCGACGACCTGCCGCCGGTGATGAGCCTGAGCTTCGACGGCCGCATGGGCCGCATCGCCTACTTCAACACCGGCATGCTGAGCCTGCTCGGCGTCGCATTGATCGGCATCGGCGCGGCCGTGATCATCCCGATCTTCCGCTCGGCGGCGGTCGTCGTGCCGCTGCTGCTGGCATTCGCCGCCTTCGGGGTCTGGTCGATGCGCGTCAGTGCGATCCGGCTGCACGACCTGAACCGCAGCGGCTGGTGGTCCCTGCTGCTGCCGGTGCCGGTCGCCGGCTCGCTGGTCGGCCTCGCGATGATGTTCTGGCCCGGCACCGACGGTGACAACGACTACGGCCCGCAGCCTCGCCAGGGCAACGGCGTTGCCGCCATGATCATGGGCATCCTGCTGGTGCTGATGCTGGCGACCTCGCTGTTCTCGTACCGCTCGTACACCAAGCGCCTCCACCGTGAGGCCGCCGAGTCGTCGACGCAGGAGCAGTTCGACCCGCGTGCCGCCCAGGCCGCCGACGTGATCACCGGCCCGGACGCGCTGAAGGCTTTCACCGACGACTACCTGGCCCAGCCGAACCACAAGGCCTTCGCGTCGTCCGACAGCGGCGCTTTCGGCTGGCGCTCCGGCCAGGGCTCACCGCGTGAAGCGGCGCGCCAGGCCATGTCGGCCTGCGAGGTCAACCGCAAGCCCTACACCGAACCGTGCGCGCTGGTGAACGTCAACGGCCAGTGGCTCAAGCAGCACTGAGCAGTTCGCGCAACGCCCGCTCGAACACCTCGGGCGGCTGACCGCCCTGGATCAGGTGGCGGTCGTTGATGATCACCGAAGGCACGGCCTGGATGCCGTGCTGGCGGTAGAACTCCTCGCGCTCGCGCACCTCGTCGGCGAACTCGTTCGACGCGAGCACCTCGCGGGCACGCTGCACGTCGAGCCCGACCTCGCCCGCCACCGTCACCAGCACTTCGTGCGAGCTGGGGTCCTGGCCGTCGGTGAAATAGGCCTTGAACAGTGCATGCTTCAGCGCGAGCTGCCGGCCTTCGAGCTCGGCCCAGTGCAGCAGCCGGTGCGCATCGAAGGTGTTGTAGATGCGCCCGCGCAAATCCATGCGGAACGTGAACCCGAGCGCCGCGCCACGCGCGCGGATGGCCTCGCCGCTCTGCGCCCGCTGCTCGGCGGTCGCGCCGTACTTCTGCATCAGGTGCTCGCCGATGTCCTGGCCCTGCGGCGCCATGTCGGGGTTCAGCTCGAACGGCTGGAAGTGCAGGTCCACCTTCGCGGTGTCGCCGAGCCGGGCGATGCCCTCTTCAAGGGACTTGAGCCCGATGGCGCACCACGGGCAGGAAACGTCGGAGACGAAATCGATCTTCATGTTCCCGATTGGATCAGCCCCGCGATCCCCTGGCGGACCGACGGGGCATTCCGGCGGATCAGCCGAACATCTTCTGAAGGCGCTCGCTCACCTGCTGCGGCGTCAGATCTTCCTTGTGGGTCGAGATGAACCACTGGTGGCCGAACGGGTCGATCAGATGGCCGCTGCGGTCGCCCCAGAACTGGTCGGCCACCGGCATCGTGACCCGTGCGCCCGCGGCCACCGCCTGGTTGACGATCGCATCGGTGTCGGGCACGTACAGCAGTGCCGAGCTCGACGAGCCGCCCAGCGTCAGCGGGCTCAGCGCTTGGTGCTCCGCCCGCTCCTCGGTCAGCATGAACTTCGCGGTACCCACCTGCAGTTCGGCATGCATCGTCTTGCCGTCGGGCGCGTCCATCTGCATCACCACCTGCGCGCCGAACACCTTCTGGTACCAGGCGATCGCGTCCTTCGCGCCCTTGATCACGAGGTAGGGCGTGCTGCCGGTGGCAGGCGGCACCGGGTTGACTGCCGCGCTGGGTTTCGCCTGCGTCGACTCGATCTGCGCGCGCAAGCGGTCTTCCTGCTCGCGCAGCTCGGGCGTGAACTCGGCGCCGAAGTCCTCGGCTTCGAAGACCTGACGGATCTCGATCTCCGACGACTCGCCCATCGGGCTCGGGCAGCGCTTGACCCAGGCGATCGCCTCGTCGAGCGAGTTCAGCTTCCAGAGCCAGAAGCCGGCGATCAGCCCCTTGTCGCCGGCGAACGGGCCGTTGATGACGCTGCGCTCGCGCCCCTGGAAGCGCACCCGCGCGCCCTTCGAACTCGGCTGCAGCCCTTCGCCGGCCTGCATCACGCCGGCCTTCACGAGCTCTTCGTTGAACTGCCCCATGGCCTCGAGCAGTTGGGTGTCGGGCATCACGCCGGCTTCGGAGTTCTTGTCGGCCTTGATCAGGATCATGAATCGCATGCTGGATCTCCTTGGATGAATGGGAAGCGACGGCTTCATGGCTGCGACGCGCCGCAGCGGCGGGAATCGACATGCTGCCCCTTCTTTTTTGTAACCGCGACAGCGCCCGGGTTATCTTTGCGCCTGCCCATCATTCCCGGCCGCCGCGGCCGCGCCACGCCATGCCGATCGAACCGAACCTGCCGACGACCCCGGTGCGTGTCTGGGACCTGCCGACCCGGCTGTTCCACTGGCTGCTCGTGATCTGCATCGTCGGCTCGGTGGTCAGCGCCAAGGTCGGCGGCAACGCGATGGAATGGCACCTTCGCTTCGGCCTGATGGTGTTCACGCTGCTCGCCTTCCGCCTGCTGTGGGGCTTCGTCGGCGGGCGCTGGTCGCGTTTCGCGAGCTTCATCCATGCGCCGGCCACGCTGCTGCGCCACCTGCGCGGCCAGAGCCGGCGCGATGAATGGCTGGAGGTCGGCCACAGCCCGAGCGGCGCGCTGTCGGTGTTCGCGATGCTCACGATCCTCGGGCTGCAGGTCGCGAGCGGGCTGGTGTCCGACGACGAGATCTCGACCACCGGGCCGCTGATCCGATTCGTCAGCGGCGCCACCAGCAGCCTGGCCACCTCGTGGCACAAGAGCTGGGGCCAGTGGCTGATCTACACGCTGGTGCTGCTGCACATCGCGGCCATCCTGTTCTACCTGCTCAAGCGCGGCAACAACCTGACCGGCGCGATGCTGCGCGGCGACAAGGCCTTGTCGGATGACACGCCGGCGTCGCGCGACACCCCGGTCACGCGCCTGCTCGCGCTGGTGCTGCTGCTCGCCTGCGCCGGGGTGGCCGGCTGGGTCTGGAGCCTGCGCACCTGACAAGCCGGGCCGGGATGCCTACACTCGACCCCTGCATGGACACGCCCGTCATCGAACTGGTCGCCCCCGACACGCCGGAGTTGCTCGACGCCACGCGCGCCATCATGCGCGAGTACGCGGACAGCCTGGGCATTGACCTGTGCTTCCAGGATTTCGAGAACGAACTCGCCCGCCTGCCCGGCGACTACGCGTCGCCCGGCGGCCACCTGCTGCTCGCGATGGTCGACGGCGCGGTGGCCGGTTGCGGCGCGATCCGCGGGCTGCCCGACGCCGACTACGCGAACGCCTGCGAGATGAAGCGCCTGTTCGTGCGGCCGGCGTTCCGCCGCTTCGGCCTGGGCCGCGTGCTCGCGCAGGCGCTGATGGACGAGGCGCGCCGTGCCGGCTACTCGTCGATGCTGCTGGACACGCTCGACGACATGGAAACCGCGCGCGGCCTGTACGCGTCGCTCGGCTTCGAGGAAATCCCGCCGTACTACTTCAACCCGATCCCCGGCGCGCACTACCTGAAGGTGGCGCTCGACTGGCAGACCTCGACCTACTAGCGACGATCAAGGAGATCCCATGAATGCGTTCCGCCAGTTGCTCGGCTCTTCCGGAGCGCACCCGCCGATCGGCACGTGGATCTCGTCGGGCAGCCCGATCGTCGCCGAGGCGATGGGCTGCGCCGGCTTCGACTGGGGCGTGCTCGACATGGAGCATTCGCCGCTCGACCTGATGGACCTGGTGCACCTGCTGCAGGCGGTGTCGTCGACCAAGATGCTGCCGGTGGTGCGCGTGCCGTGGAACGACGCGGTGGTGGTCAAGCGCGTGCTGGACGCGGGCGCGTCGACGCTGCTGTTTCCTTTCGTGCAGGATGCCGACGAGGCACGCCGCGCGATCGCCGCGACGCGCTACCCGCCCGACGGCATGCGCGGCATGGCCGGCATCAACCGCGGCTCGCGCTTCGGCACCATCGCCAACCATGCGACCACGGCCAACCAGCACATCGGCGCGATCATCCAGCTCGAGACGCCGGCCGCCATCCAGCAGCTCGAGGCGATCGCCGCGGTGCCGGGGGTCGATGCGATCTTCCTCGGCCCGGCCGATCTGTCGGCCACGATGGGCCACGTCGGCCAGCCGATGCACCCGGCCGTGCTCGACCTGATGTCGCAGGGCGTGCAGCGCTGCAAGGCGATCGGCAAGCCGGTCGGCACCGTCGGCGGCACGCCGGAGGTGGTCGCACAGTACCGTGCCGCCGGCTTCGATTTCGTCGCGATCGCGTCCGACCTCGGGCTGATGATGCGCGGCGCGCAGGCCGCGCTGGCCGCGCTGCGCACGCGCGACACCGAGCATGTGCACACGCTCGCGAGCGGCACGCGCGCCGAGGCCGCGTACTGACATACCCTGAAGACGCGGGCCCGCCACCCCCAGAAAGAAGCGGCGGACTCGGCCGGTTTCGTCGCGGTACCGGCGTAGCATTGCCGCCATCCCGGGCGCCACGAGGCGCCTTGTGTTCCACCCTTGCCGGGAAGGCCAATGACTGGATCGTCGAACAACAGCTTTGAATTGCATGCCGGCGCCCTGCGCCTGGCCGTCCGCCCCGACCTGGGCGGCACCATCGCCGGCCTGTGGCATCGCGACCAACCCATCCTGAGATCCACCGAACCGGGCGACCTGCAGTCCCCGCGCCTGGGCGGCAGCTATCCGATGGTGCCGTACTCCAACCGCCTCGGCTACCGGCGCTTCCGC
This sequence comes from Rhizobacter sp. P5_C2, assembly GCF_054049715.1. Classification (NCBI taxonomy): domain Bacteria; kingdom Pseudomonadati; phylum Pseudomonadota; class Betaproteobacteria; order Burkholderiales; family Sphaerotilaceae; genus Rhizobacter; species Rhizobacter sp. P5_C2. The sequence goes on from NZ_JBFULV010000081.1 coordinate 16,580, forward strand.
TGGAAGGGCAAGGACTACACCACCGCGCCGAACTTCGACGACAGCCCGCATTCGCTGCATGGCGTGGCGTGGCAGCGCGCCTGGGAGGTGCTCTCCACCAGCGCGACCGAGCTGGTGCTGGGCTACGCCCACGTGCCCGACGAGCACTGGCCGTTCCCGTTCGACGTGAAGCAGTACTTCACGCTGACGCCGTCGCAATGCGGCGTGCAGCTGGTGCTGACCAACACGCACGACGCCGCGCAGCCGGCCGGTGTCGGCTGGCATCCGTATTTCCACCGCCGCGAGCGCAGCCGGCTGCACATCGACCTGTCCGACCGCTGGGATTCCGACGCCACGCAGCTGCCGGTGCGCAAGCATCCGCAGCCGGGCATCGACGGCGACGTGTCGCACCTCGGCTTCGACAACTGCTTCGAAGGCTGGACCGGCCCGGCACGCATCCGCGACGAGAAGTTCTCGATGCAGGTCACGTCGTCGCTGCCCTACCTCGTCGTCTACACGCCGGCCGAGAAGCCGTACTACTGCGTCGAACCGGTCAGCCACGTCAGCAACGCGATCCACATGGCCGATCCGGCAGCGCACGGCCTGCGCACGCTGCAACCGGGCGAGAGCCTGGACGCGTGGATGAAGATCGACGTGTCCCCGGTCTGAGATGGGCGACCTGACCCCTGACGTGCACGAGCCCTTGCCCGCACCGGCCTCGGTGCTCGGCGAATCGCCGCTGTGGCACCCGGTCGAGCAGGCGCTCTACTGGTGCGACATCGCCGGCTTCGCGCTGAACCGCTTCGATCCGGCGAGCGGCCAGCATGCGCACTGGAGCTTCGCGACCGAGGTCGCGAGCTGCGCCGCGATGCGCGACGGCGGCATGCTGCTGGCGATGCGCGACGGGCTGTGGCGCTTCGACACCCGCAGCGGCGAGCGCACGCCGCTCGCCGCCGCGCCGTACGACACCGCGCTCGAACGCTTCAACGACGGCAAGTGCGATCCGCAAGGCCGCTTCTGGGTCGGCACGATCTACGAGCCGCGCAAGCCGGCGCTCGCGGCGCTGTACTGCTTCAGCGGCGGCACGCTGCAGCGCGTCGCCGACGACGTGACGGTGTCGAACGGCCTCGCGTGGAGCCCCGATGGCCGCACGATGTACTGGAGCGACACCACCTCGCACACCGTGTTCGCGATGGACTTCGACGGCGCGAGCGGCCAGCCCGGCCCGCGCCGCGTGTTCGCGCGCTTCCCGTTGAAGCAACCGGAGCAGGACCTCGCCACCTATGGTGGCCGGCCCGACGGCGCGGCGGTCGACAGCGAAGGCGCGTACTGGTCGGCGATGTTCGAGGGCCAGCGGCTGCTGCGCCTGTCGCCCGCCGGCGAGGTGCTCGCCTCACTGGCGCTGCCGGTGCGCTGCGCGACGATGCCGTGCTTCGGCGGCGCCGACCTGAAGACGCTGTACGTGACGACCTCGCGCGAGAAGCGCCCGGCCGACGAACTGGCGCGGCAGCCGCTGGCCGGCCGCGTGCTGGCGTTCCGGGTCGACGTCGCCGGCCTGCCGGCGACGCTCTTCGGCTGAAGCCATGAATCGGGATGAGCAGCTCGCGCGCCTGCGCGACGCCACGCCATGGGACTTGGCGGTGATCGGCGGCGGCGCGACCGGCCTGGGCGTCGCGCTCGACGCGGCGGCGCGCGGCTTCCACGTCGTGCTGCTCGAAGGCGAGGACTTCGCGAAAGGCACCTCGTCGCGCGCGACCAAGCTGGTGCACGGCGGCGTGCGCTACCTCGCCCAGGGCAACGTGGCGCTGGTGCGCGAGGCCTTGCACGAGCGCGCGACGCTGCTCGCGAACGCGCCCCACCTCGCGCAGCCGCTCGCCTTCGTGATGCCGGGCTACCGCTGGTGGGAACGCTGGTTCTACGGCATCGGGCTGAAGCTCTACGACGCGCTGGCCGGCCGGCGCGGGCTGGGCGACACGCAGCTGCTGTCGACCGCGCAGACGCGCGCGCTGCTGCCCACGGTGCGCCCCGAGGGCCTGCACGGCGGCGTCAAGTACTGGGACGGCCAGTTCGATGACGCGCGGCTCGCGATCGCGCTGGCCCGCACCGCCGTCGCGCGCGGCGCCTGCGTCGTCAACCACTGCCGGGTCGACGGCCTGCTGCGCGAAGGCGGCCGCGTGACCGGCCTGCTGGCGCACGACCGCGAGCGCGGCGAACGCTTCACCGTGCGCGCCGCCTGCGTGGTCAACGCCGCCGGCGTGTGGGTCGACGAGATCCGCGATCTCGACCGCGAACCCGGCACGCCCGCCCGCGCGCCGATGGTGGCGCCCAGCCAAGGCGTGCACCTGGTCGTCGACCGCAGCTTCCTGCCGGGCGACCACGCGCTGCTGATCCCGAAGACTGCCGATGGCCGCGTGCTGTTCGCCGTGCCCTGGCTCGGCAAGACGCTGCTCGGCACCACCGACACGCCACGCGATGATTTGGCGGCCGAGCCGGCGCCGTTCCACGACGAGGTCGAGTTCATCCTGCGCGAGGCGGGCCGCTACCTGAGTCGCGCCCCGACGCGGGCCGACGTGCGCTCGGTGTGGGTCGGGCTGCGCCCGCTCGTCAAGCCGCCGGAAGACGACGGTGGCAACACCAAGGCCTTGTCGCGCGAGCACACCGTGATCGTCGGCCGCTCAGGCCTGGTCACCGTGACCGGCGGCAAGTGGACCACCTACCGCGCGATGGCCGAGGACGTGCTTGCACGCTGTGCCGACGCCGCGCTGCTGCCGGCGCGGCCGGCGGGCGTCACGGTGCGGCTGCCGCTGGCGGGCGCGCCGGCCGAGTCCTCGGTGTCACTGACGCGCAGCCCCGGCGAAGCGCGCTACGGCACCGACCTGCCGGCGCTGCGCGCGCTGCCCGGCGCCGACCACTGGCTGTGGCGCGACGGCGACGGCGGCCTGAGCGAGGCGATGGTGCGCTTCGCGGTGCGCATCGAGATGGCCCGCTCGGTCGAAGACGTGCTGGCGCGGCGTTGCCGCCTGCTGTTCCTGGATGCGCGCGAAGCGTTGCGCGTCGCCCCCGAGGTCGGCCGCCTGATGCGCGACGAATTGGGAGCGGACTTCAACGAAGCGGCATCGGTCGGCGCCTTCGAGGCGCTGGCGGCCCGCTACCTCGAACTGCCATAGTCGATGTGCCCTGGATGTCCGCGGCCTGTGTCGGGGTGTGTCAGGGGATGCGGGTCTTTGCCCATATAATCCCGAGGCTTTGCTGCTGACGACTGTCTTCTCCGCCATGACCGAACCCCTCGACCGTGGCAGAGCCTCAGAAGATGGCATCGACGACCAGCCTTTCAAGACCCTGACGCGTGAAGAAGCTCAGGCCTTGCGAGGACGAATTCCCCAGGTATCGCCCTGGAGGGTGGTGGCGGTGCAGGCGGTGGCGGGTTTGCTTTGCACGGCCATCGCGGTCGTCGTGACGCAACTGACGGGACAAGGATCTGGTGCTGCCTGGTCGGCGTTGTACGGCGCGGCGGCGGTTGTTCTTCCGGCGGCATTGCTCGCCAGGGGAATGACACGCGGGACACGAAACGCGATGGCTGCGGCCGTCGGCTTCATGTTCTGGGAAATGTTGAAGATTGCAGTTGCCATCGCGATGCTGGTGATTGCAGCAAAAGTTGTGCCCAACCTCAGTTGGCCAGTGCTGCTGGTCACGATGGTGGTGTGCATGAAGGTGAACTGGCTGGCGCTGCTGTGGCGCCGCCGCTGATGGATACAGGGTTTCACGAATGACGACCGAAGGCCAAGAGCACGCCCCAAGCGCCGGTGAATACATCATTCACCACCTGCACCATCTGCAGAACAAGCACCAGGAAGGGGTCGTCGACTTCTCGGTGATCAACCTCGATTCGGTGTTCTTCACCGTCGTGCTCGGCGCGCTCGGCTGCTGGCTGCTGTGGCTGGCCGCGCGCAAGGCCACCTCGGGCCGCCCGGGCCGCTTCCAGGCCGCCGTCGAGATCCTGGTCGAGATGGTCGACAGCCAGGCCAAGGGCATCGTCCACAACGCGCAGAGCCGCAAGATGGTCGCGCCGCTCGCGCTGACCGTGTTCGTGTGGATCTTCCTGCTGAACGCGATGGACATGCTGCCGGTCGACTTCCTGCCGTGGGTCAACGCGCACACCGTCAACCTGCCGTTCCTGCGCGTCGTGCCGACCGCCGACCTGTCCATCACGATGGGCCTGTCGCTCGGCGTGCTGCTGGTCTGCTTGTTCTACAACGTCAAGATCAAGGGCGCCGGCGGCTGGGTGCACGAGCTGTTCTCGGCCCCGTTCGGCGACAAGTGGTTCCTGTACCCGGTCAACTTCGCGATGCAGGTGATCGAGTTCGTCGCCAAGACCGTCTCGCACGGCATGCGGTTGTTCGGCAACATGTACGCCGGCGAACTGATCTTCATGCTGATCGCGCTGCTGGGCGGTGCCTGGAGCCTGTCGGGTACCGGCATCGCGTTGTTCCTGCTGCACATCCTGGCAGGCTCGGTGTGGACCATCTTCCACATCCTGATCATCACGCTGCAGGCCTTCGTCTTCATGATGCTGACCCTCGTCTACGTGGGCCAGGCGCACGATCACCACTGATCTTTCGCGGCAGGTCGTTCTTTCTTCTTTCGTTCGTTTTTTTTCTACCAAACCTAAACAGGAGTCACCATGGAAGTCATTAGCTTTGTTGCCCTCGCCGCCGGCCTCATCATCGGTCTGGGTGCCGTCGGCGCCTGCATCGGCATCGGCATCATGGGCAGCAAGTACCTCGAGTCGGCCGCCCGCCAGCCCGAGCTGATGAACGAGCTGCAGACCAAGATGTTCCTGCTGGCCGGCCTGATCGACGCGGCCTTCATCATCGGCACCGGTATCGCGCTGTGGTTCGCCACCGCCAACCCGTTCCTGGCCCAGATCGCCAACCTGCCGAAGTAAGCCGCGCCGGATCACCGGAGCCCCTCTCTCTCTAGTTCCAGAGGCAACAACGTGAGCATCAACGCTACGCTGATCGCGCAGTTGATCGTGTTCTTGATCCTGGTCGGGTTCACGATGAAATTCGTGTGGCCGCCCATCGTGAAGGCACTCGACGAGCGTGCGCAGAAGATCGCCGACGGCCTGTCGGCCGCCGACAAGGCGAAAGCCGACCTGAGCGCCGCCAACCGCCGCGTCGAAGAGCAGCTCTCTGCCGCTCGCAACGAAACCGCTCAGCGCCTGGCCGATGCCGAGCGCCTGGCCCAGGCCATGGTCGAAGAGGCCAAGACCCGCGCCAGCGAAGAGGGCGCGAAGATCGTCGCCGCCGCCAAGGCCGAAGCTGCACAGGAATCGCTGAAGGCCCGCGAGGCGCTGCGCGAGCAGGTCGCCGCACTGGCCGTCAAGGGTGCCGAGCAGATCCTCCGCAAGGAAGTCAACGCCGGCGTCCACGCCGACCTGTTGAACCGCCTGAAGACGGAACTCTGACCATGGCCGAGCTCGCTACCATCGCCCGCCCGTACGCGGAAGCGCTGTTCCAGGTCGCCGGCAAGGGTGACCTGAAGCAGGCCTCCGAGCAGCTCGACGCGATCGCGGCCGTCGCCGCGAACGCGCAGATGCGCCAGTACGCCGACAACCCGAAGGCGACCGTCGACCAGGTGTTCGACGTGATCACCTCGGTCGTCAAGTCGCCGCTGTCGGACGCCACGCGCAACCTGCTGCGCGCGATCATCGAGAACGGCCGCCTGGCCGCGCTGCCCGAAGTGGCGGTGCAGTTCCATGCGTTGGTCAGCGAACGCTCGGGCGTCTCGGACGCCACCGTCTACAGCGCCTTCCCGATCGATGCGGCCCAGCTGACGGCGGTGGTCGCGTCGCTCGAGAAGCGCTTCGGCCGCAAGCTGACGGCCAGCGTGCAGGTCGAGCCCGAACTGATCGGTGGCATCCGCGTGGTGGTCGGCGACGAGGTGCTCGACACCTCGGTCAAGGCCCGTCTCGAACAAATGAAGGTGGCGCTCACGGCGTGACGACCCGCAAGGGTTGTCCGCCGCAGGCGACAGCATTCCAACCTGCAGGCCAGCGTGCCGCGGACCGGAGAAAGCAATGCAACTGAATCCCGCAGAAATTTCCGAACTGATCAAGTCCCGCATCGAGGGCCTGGCCGGTTCGACCGACATTCGCAACCAGGGCACCGTGGTGTCGGTGACCGACGGCATCTGCCGCATCCACGGCCTGTCGGACGTGATGCAAGGCGAAATGCTGGAGTTCCCCGGCAACACCTTCGGCCTGGCGCTGAACCTCGAGCGCGACTCCGTCGGCGCGGTGATTCTGGGTGAGTACGAGCACATCTCCGAAGGCGACACGGTCAAGTGCACCGGCCGCATCCTCGAAGTGCCGGTCGGCCCCGAGCTCATCGGCCGCGTCGTCAACGCGCTGGGCCAGCCGATCGACGGCAAGGGTCCCGTCAACGCGAAGCTGCAGGCCCCGATCGAGAAGATCGCCCCGGGCGTGATCGCCCGCAAGTCGGTCGACCAGCCGATGCAGACCGGCCTGAAGTCCATCGACTCGATGGTGCCGGTCGGCCGCGGCCAGCGCGAACTGATCATCGGCGACCGCCAGACCGGCAAGACCGCCGTCGCGATCGACGCGATCATCAACCAGAAGGGTCAGAACATGACCTGCATCTACGTTGCGATCGGCCAGAAGGCGTCGTCGATCAAGAACGTGGTGCGCTCGCTCGAAGCCCACGGCGCGATGGACTACACCATCGTCGTCGCCGCATCGGCTGCCGAATCGGCCGCGATGCAGTACGTGTCGGCCTACTCCGGCTGCACGATGGGCGAGTACTTCCGCGACCGCGGGCAAGACGCGCTGATCGTCTATGACGACCTGTCCAAGCAGGCCGTCGCCTACCGCCAGGTCTCGCTGCTGCTGCGCCGCCCGCCGGGCCGCGAAGCCTACCCGGGCGACGTGTTCTACCTGCACAGCCGCCTGCTCGAGCGCGCCGCCCGCGTCAACGCCGACTACGTCGAAGCCTTCACCAAGGGTGAAGTCAAGGGCCGGACCGGCTCGCTGACCGCGCTGCCGATCATCGAGACGCAGGCCGGCGACGTGTCCGCGTTCGTGCCGACCAACGTGATCTCGATCACCGACGGCCAGATCTTCCTGGAAACCTCGCTGTTCAACGCCGGCATCCGCCCCGCGATCAACGCCGGCATCTCGGTGTCGCGCGTCGGCTCGTCGGCGCAGACCAAGATCATCAAGAGCCAGTCCGGCGGCATCCGTACCGACCTGGCGCAGTACCGCGAGCTGGCGGCGTTCGCGCAGTTCGCCTCCGACCTCGACGACGCCACCCGCAAGCAGCTCGACCGCGGTGCCCGCGTGACCGAACTGCTGAAGCAGGCGCAGTACTCGCCGCTGTCGATCAGCCTGATGGGCGCGACACTGTTCGCCGTCAACAAGGGTTTCATGGACGACGTGGAGGTCAAGAAGATCCTGGCCTTCGAAGCCGGCCTGCACCAGTTCCTGAAGAGCAGCCACGCAGCCCTGCTGAAGAAGATCGAAGACAGCAAGCAGCTCGACAAGGAAGCGGAAGCCGAATTGTCCGCAGCCGTCACGGCCTTCAAGAAGAGCTTCGCCTGAAGAACCCCTGTCACCTTCGGGTGACCGGAAAACCATAGGAGTTCGCTGATGGCAGCAGGCAAGGAAATACGCGGCAAGATCAAATCGGTGGAGAACACCAAGAAGATCACCAAGGCCATGGAGATGGTTGCCGCCTCCAAGATGCGCAAGGCGCAGGACCGCATGCGCCATGCGCGTCCGTACGCCGAGAAGATCCGCAACCTGGCGGCCAACCTGTCGACGGCCACGCCCGAGTACAAGCACCCGTTCATGGTCGCCAACGACGGCGCCAAGACGGTCGGCTTCATCGTCGTGTCCACCGACAAGGGCCTGTGCGGCGGCCTGAACACCAACGTGCTGCGCGCCGTCACCGGCAAGCTGCGCGAGCTGGAAGCGCAGGGCCTGGGTGCCGAGGCGGTTGCCATCGGCAACAAGGGCCTGGGCTTCCTGAACCGCATCGGCGCCAAGGTGGTGTCGCAGGCGACGCAGCTGGGCGACAAGCCGCACCTCGACAAGCTGATCGGCCCCGTCAAGGTGCTGTTCGACGCGTACGCCGAGGGCAAGCTGAAGCAGGTGTTCCTGTGCTACACGCGTTTCATCAACACGATGAAGCAGGAGCCGGTGGTGTTGCAGCTGTTGCCGCTGGCGGCCGACAGCATGGTGGTCGACAAGGGCACGCACGGCTGGGATTACCTGTACGAGCCCGACGCGCCGACGGTGATCAACGAGCTGCTGGTGCGCTACACCGAAGCCCTGGTCTACCAGGCGGTGGCCGAGAACATGGCGTCCGAGCAATCGGCGCGCATGGTGGCGATGAAGTCGGCGACCGACAACGCCGGCAGCGTCATCGGCGAGCTGAAGCTGGTCTACAACAAGACCCGCCAGGCGGCGATCACCAAAGAACTGTCCGAGATCGTTGCCGGTGCGGCAGCGGTCTGACCCAGAAGATTTGATTCAAAGGAAAGAACATGGCTTCGGTTTCTGCAGAAGGCAAGATCGTTCAGTGCATCGGCGCGGTGGTGGACGTGGAGTTCCCGCGCAACGCCATGCCCCGGATCTATGACGCGCTGAAGATGGAAGGCTCGAACCTGACGCTGGAAGTGCAGCAGCAGCTGGGCGACGGCGTGGTGCGCACGATTGCGCTGGGCTCGTCCGACGGCCTGCGCCGCGGCCTGACGGTGAAGAACACCGCCAAGCCGATCATGGTGCCGGTCGGTCGTGCCACGCTCGGCCGCATCATGGACGTGCTGGGCGCGCCCATCGACGAACGCGGTCCGGTCGACCAGGAACTCACTGCGTCGATCCACCGCAAGCCGCCGGCCTATGACGAACTGAGCCCGTCGCAAGACCTGCTCGAAACCGGCATCAAGGTGATCGACCTGGTGTGCCCGTTCGCCAAGGGCGGCAAGGTGGGCCTGTTCGGTGGTGCCGGCGTCGGCAAGACCGTCAACATGATGGAGCTGATCAACAACATCGCGAAGGCGCACTCGGGCCTGTCGGTGTTCGCTGGTGTCGGCGAGCGCACCCGCGAAGGCAACGACTTCTATCACGAGATGGCCGACTCCGGCGTCGTGAACCTGGAGAACCTGCCCGAGTCGAAGGTCGCGATGGTCTACGGCCAGATGAACGAGCCGCCGGGCAACCGCCTGCGCGTCGCGCTGACCGGCCTGACGATCGCCGAGTCGTTCCGCGACGAAGGCAAGGACGTGCTGTTCTTCGTCGACAACATCTACCGCTACACGCTGGCAGGTACCGAAGTGTCGGCACTGCTGGGCCGCATGCCGTCGGCCGTGGGCTACCAGCCGACGCTGGCCGAGGAAATGGGCCGCCTGCAAGAGCGCATCACGTCGACCAAGGTCGGCTCGATCACCTCGATCCAGGCCGTGTACGTTCCTGCGGATGACCTGACCGACCCGTCGCCGGCCACGACCTTCGCCCACTTGGACTCGACCGTGGTGCTGTCGCGCGACATCGCGTCGCTGGGCATCTACCCGGCCGTGGACCCGCTCGATTCGACCAGCCGCCAGCTCGACCCGAACGTGGTCGGCGAAGAGCACTACGGCGTCGCCCGTGCGGTGCAAGGCACGCTGCAGCGCTACAAGGAACTGCGCGACATCATCGCGATCCTGGGCATGGACGAACTGGCCCCTGAAGACAAGCTGGCCGTGGCCCGTGCCCGCAAGATCCAGCGCTTCCTGAGCCAGCCTTTCCACGTGGCCGAAGTCTTCACCGGCTCGCCGGGCAAGTACGTGCCGCTGAAGGAAACCATCCGCGGCTTCAAGATGATCGTCAACGGCGAGTGCGACAGCCTTCCCGAGCAGGCCTTCTACATGGTCGGCACGATCGACGAAGCGATCGCCAAAGCCAAGACCATTCAATGATCCACCCCCCCGAGGCGCTTCGCGCCTCCCCCCAGGGGGCACCTCCAGTGGCCCGGCAAAGCCGGTTCCACGGAGGCCGCTGGGTCACGGGGCCAAACTGAATCAAAGGAAATCGCATGGCAACCTTGCATGTCGACGTCGTCTCTGCCGAGGAAGCCATCTTCTCCGGCGAGGCGAAGTTCGTGGCGCTGCCGGGTGAGAACGGCGAGCTGGGCATCCTGCCCCGCCACACGCCGCTGATCACCCGCATCCGGCCGGGCGCGGTGCGCATCCAGCGCGCTGACACCGGCGAGGAAGAGTTCGTGTTCGTGGCCGGCGGCATTCTCGAAGTGCAGCCGGGCCGGGTCACCGTGCTGGCCGACACCGCGATCCGCGGCAAGGACCTGGACGAGGCCAAGGCCGCCGAAGCGAAGAAGATCGCCGAAGAGGCCGTCAAGAACGCGAAGAGCGACCTCGACCTGGCCAAGGCGCAGAACGAACTGGTGGCGCTGGCCGCCCAGATCGCCGCGCTGCGCAAGTACCGCAAGAAATAAGGCCCACAGCCTCACGACGAACCCGCCCGGCGCAAGCTCGGCGGGTTTTGTCTTTCAAGGGTCTTTCAGGGCTTGGCCGGCGCCGTGAACGGCTTCACCGCGCCGCAGTCGCTGCCCAGCCACTTCGCCGTCATCGTCATCTGCGCGCTGCGGGCCTGGCCCTTCATCGTCATCGTCGTCGAGGTCTTCACCGCGTAGCTCTCGGGGCTGGTGAAGGTGACCTCGCCGTCGGTTTCCGACGCCATCGGCTCACCGCAGCTCGAATGCCACTTCCAGACGCTGCCGCTGCGCGAGCCGACATCGGTCTTGCAGCGCGTCTGGGCCTCTTGCCAGCGGCCCTGGTCGAGCGATTCCTTCGTGTGGCAGATCTTCATGCCGCCATTCGGGCCGCCCCGCGCTTTCATCGCCGCCTCCATGCGGGCCCGCGCCTCGGGCGGCATGTCCTTCATGCGCTGTGCCATGTCGGGCATCGGCTGGCCGTTGACGAGGCGCTCGCTGTGCACCTCCCACAGCCCCGGCTTGATCGGTGGCGCGTTCTGCGCCTGCACCGCGGTGGCGAGGCAGGACAACAGCAGGCCCAGTGACGCAGCAAGGCGGAAGCGGCGCATGGCGGTCTCCTGACGCGGAAGGTGAGCGGATGATGGCACGCGGCGTGCGCCCCACCAAGTGGCCCGATACTGCGGCGATGTCGCTGATCGATGAAGCCCTGCGTGCCGGCCATGCGCCCGCGCCGCGCAAGAACACCGCGTTGCAACGCGCACTGGTGGCCGGCGGCGGTGGACCGCTCGGCTCGGCCTTGCTCGAAAGCCTGCTGTCGGTGCGCGCGTTCGCGCCGGTCAGCGTGCTCGTCACGCAGCCGACGCGCGCCGCGTTGCGCGGCCTGCACGCGCTGCTGTGGCCCGAGGGCACCGCGTTGCCGCCGGGTGACGAGCAGGTCGGCGTCATCGTGTTCGACCGCGAGCGCCACGCCAACGGCCGCGAGCTGGCGTTCTACCGGCCCGAACCGACCGAGCTGCCCGCCATCGCGGCGCAATGGCACGCACGTGGCGTGCGCCACCTGCTGGTGGTGATGCCGCACACGATGGCGAGCCTGCCCGATGCGCTGAAGCGCGGGCTGGCCAACCTCGACGAGCATGCGGTCGCGGCGCTCGGCTTCGAGCACCTGGTGTTCATGCGCACCGCGCAGGCCGGCGCGCACGAGCGCATCAGCCACCCGGCGCAGCGGCTGGCGCACTGGATGCTGTCGCAGCTGCAGCTGATGGTGCCGCAGCGCGACCGGCCGGTGCGCGCGCAGAAGGTCGCGCAGTTCGCGGCGCAGCTCGCGGCCGGCCTCGCGTCGAGTCCGCCCGGCACGCGCGTCGTACCGCCGGAAACGGTCTGGGAGGCTGCGCAGACCGACGACATCGCCGGCCTCGCGCACGCCTGGCTCAACGGGCGAGCGCCAGCGCCAACGCCTGTTGAATCGGCGCGGCCGTAGCGTCCGGCGCCGGCTCGGCGTTGCGCGCCGGCGGCTTCGGCGTGCGCGGCAGCGGCCGCATCTGCGACAGCACCCAGCGCACGCGCGCCGCATTGACCTCGCCGCGCGCATCGAAGCGCGCGAGCTCCAGGTCGGGGTTGTGCAGCAGGCTGGCCAGCCACGCGGCCTCGGCCGGCGTCAACCGATCGACGCGCTTGTGCAGCAGCTGTGCCGCCGCCGCATGCGCACCGCAGCGGCCCTGGCCCCACGGCACCAGCGACAGGTAGAGGTGCATCACGCGCGCCTTGCCGAGCGTGCGGTCCAGCTCGACGGCATACAGCAGCTCGCGCAGCTTGCGTGCATGGCCGCGCGCGCCGCCGGTGTAGACCAGCCGCGCGAGCTGCTGCGACAAGGTGCTCGCGCCGCGCTGCGGTTCGAACGACAGCGCGTTGCCGATCTCGTCGAGGTCGTAGCCCGGGTGCTCGTGGAAGCGCTGGTCCTCGGCGGCGATCACCGCGCGCGGCAGCCAGGTGCCGAAGCCGCCGGCCGGCACCGCGCCGTCGGCGCCACAGTTCGGCGCCGCATTCAGCAGCGCCTCGGTGCCCAGCCCGGCGACGCGAAAGCCGTCGAGCCGCGGGCGGAACTCCAGAGTTCGCCCGGGCAGGCGCAGCCGCAGGTCGAAACGCATCAGCCCGTCGACCTGGGCGCGCGGCAACTCGGGGATCGTCGACGCGAACAACGCGAACGCATCGGCGATCGGCGTCACGTCGCCCTGCGCGCTCAGTTCGAGCTGCTGAGAGGTCAGCACCGCGCGCCAGCGGCCGCGCACCGCATGCGCCGGCTCGCCGAGCGCGAAGTCGCCCTGCAGGTTCATGTCGGCATCGCGCGCCAGCGTGACCACCAGGCGCGTCAGCCGCACCGCATCGCCGGGCAGGCCGATGCCGCGCAGCGCGCAGGGTGCGCAGGTGGCTCGCCAGGCATCCGGACCATCCGGTGCGATCGCCACGCGGCCGAAGGGCGTGCGCACCGTGCGGCCTTCGAGCAGACGCAAGGTCACCGGGTGCGTCGCGAGCCGGATCACCGCCGGCATGCTGATCGCGCGCTGCCACGGGCCGATGTGCAGCGTCTGCGCCCACTCGCCGTCGACCGGCCGCAGCAGGCGCAACATCGCCCACGTGCCGACCAGCAGCGCGAGCACCAGGCCGGCCAGCACGCCGGTGATCCACAGCGCCGCCCTGGTTCGCCAGCTCATCGCTTGCCAGGCTTTCACAATGCCCTCGCTGTCGTGATCGCCTGCCACGGGCCGGTGCTCTGGCCGAGTTGCGCGGCCCAGAACCAGCTGGAGGCGTCGGTGAAGGCCGCGCCGTCGGCCCCGACGATCCGTTCGCACACGCGGGTGCGCTGGCCGTTGCGCTCGGCGACGAAGCAGCGCCACAGACGCTGCGCGTCATCGCGCTCCAGCCGCGCCTGCTCGATGCGGTAGCCGAGCCCGCGGTAGCAATCGGCGGCCGGGTGCAGCATGCGGGTCGGCGTGTGCACCTCGCGCATCACCAGCACCTGCGCACCGTCGGTGAGCCGGGCGATGCGGCCCGGGAACTGCGCGGCAAAGCGCTGCTCGACGGCGCTCAGCGCCAGCGGGCGCAGCGCGCGGCCTTCCCACTCGATCGGCCACTCGAACGCAGCATCGGTCGCCGTGGCACCGGTGCGGTCACGCGGCGCGCCGAGCACCGGCAGCAGCGCGCAGGCCAGCAGCAGCGCCGCGAAGCCCAGCTTGTGCCGCAGGCCATTGCGGTCATTGCGGCGCAGCATCATCCGCCTCCCGCATCAGCATCGCCACCGCGGTGCAGACCATCGCCAGCACCGCGAGCCCGATGCCCTGGTGCCAGGCCTCGGCCAGCGGCCCGCGCGACTCCAGCGCCACCAGCACGGTGTTGCGCAGCACGTTGCCGCCCAGCACCAGCGCGCCGACGGCAGGCAGCCGCCGCAGGAAGCTGCGTTCGCGCAACCCACCCAGCAAGGCCATCGTGCAGGCGCAGAAGTACGCCATCCACACCATCTGCACACCGGAGCACGGCGCGTCGACGATCACCAGCTGCCCGTCCACCAGCATCGCGGTGCCGCTGCGCTCGGCCGCCCGGCCGGCCAGCTGCAGCAGCCAGGTGCTGCACTGCGCCGTCACCAGCCGCAGCGGGAAGCCGGCGTAGAACTGCAGCGACGAGACGACCGGCAGCGACAGCACCGCCAGCCCCGCGAGCGGCAGCGTGGCCTGGCCCGACGGTGCGATGGCGCGCCAGCCGCAGGCCAGCGCCAGCGCGGCCAGCAGTGCGC
>NZ_JBFULV010000082.1:0-29921 GCF_054049715.1 Rhizobacter sp. P5_C2
GCGATTGCATCAATGCATTGCCGCTTGCCAGCAAAAGGGGTTCAGGCTTAGTGCGCCCGATACCGTGCCCCCATTGCTACCTACATCGAACGAGGTCAGCCAACCGTCGATACCAGTCGCCTGTCAGGGATAGACGATTCTGGCTCCAGGCTTCACGCAGGCGTGCGATCGTCCGGCTTGTGGTCGTCGACCTCAGCCTCGCGTACGACAGCTCAAGGTCGGCCAGCGCCTGCCAGCTCGAGCGGGCGAACGGCTGAAGCCGGCCAGGGGCAGTCGTCCGCGAACGGCTGCTTCTGGGAGGCAGAATCGCGAAGGTGCTACGAGGAAACGTATGCCTTTGCCGCTGAAACCTTACGACCGAGTCAGGGTCGTTGCCGTCCGAGATGGCCGCTTCGCCTCGCTGCCAAGCCACTACCGGCGCCACCCCGAGGTTGGGGACGTAGGGGTCGTCGTCCATACACACCAAGCGAACTACGCCTACGAAGTCGAGTGCTCGGATCCCAGCAACGGCGAAACGCTGTGGCTAGACGCCATGTATATCGACGAGCTCGTAGCCTACCCAGAATGACGCGGTTCGGTCAAAATCTGCCGTTCCCTACCGACTGCCTTCCGCTCGGCGGGGGCAGCCAGAAGACCTGCGCCCCCAACCTTCTTCACAGCTTCGATGAAACCTTGTTGGTCACGACCTGGCCAGAGCTTGCTTCTTCGATCCAGACACTCGACCGTTCCTTGGTCAGTTCGCCATTGACCCGGTAGACAACATCGGCCGTCGGAGTGAACTCAACGATGCCTTCCACGGAAAAGAACGTGCCTGTCGCTTTGCCTGCCAGGGCCTCGATCGGCGCGGCGGTCACGTGCGTGCCGACGAGCTTCACTTTCATCGCTGCCGCTGTCAGTCGTCGCGCCGTATTGCGCGTCGTGAGTGCGAACCCATTGCCCGAACTTGCCTGTCGCGAGGCAATCAGTGCGTTGTTGATCTGCTTGCCGTCAACCGCCTCCACGACGAAGCACCTGGCCTTTGATCCGCTCTCTGCGACACAGTTGTCACCCACCAGCGCCGTCGGCCCAGCGTACCCAGGGGGAATTGGCTCCTGCAGATTGGCGCAGCCGCCCAGAAGACCAATCAGAAAAATGGGAATGAGGAGTCGCAAACTATTCTCCAGGTTGAGTGTCAGCTGATCATCCTACTAGCGATGAACGCAAAACTGACCATGGGACCTTCGCGGATCGAATGGCCGCCGGCTGCCGTCGAGCATCCGCTTCCAGACACCCAATCAGGCTTGACGCATGTCGCCGATGAGTCGCCTACCGTCGACTAGGCGCTGCCACCGACTGGCGACAATCGGCCGAGGCTGTGTGAAAACTCGCCGCGTTGAAGGTGGCCACCGAAATCGACCTCTCAGATCGCGCTGCATTCGACGATCGACCATAAGGTAGGGGTGAGAAGACCCCCGAAATGCTTCGAGTCTCGAGTTTTCACACAGCCTCGGCCATGAGCAGCCGTTCGCGACTGACGGCTTTCGGGTGCGAAGCCCGGCACAGGAGAGAATGATCGCGGACATCTTCAACACGGGACGGCCTATGCCGCACATCGCGCTCCTCGGTGACTCGGTCTTTGACAACATCTCGTACACGCAAGGTGCGCCCGACGTCGTGGCACGGCTACGTTCGGCGCTGCCCGCGGACTGGCAAGCTACGTTGTGCGCAGTGGATGGTTCGACAGCGAATGACGTCGAACCGCAGCTCCAATCCTTGGCACCTGACACTACGCATCTCGTACTCAGCGTTGGCGGCAACAATGCGCTTCTGGCTGTCGAGATTGTCGACACGCCAGTGGCCTCGACAGCGGAAGCGTTGCGGCTTTTGGCCAGTGTTCGCGAAGAGTTCGAAGCGCAGTACGTTGCCGCAGTGGACGCATGCCTCGCGTGCGGGATCCCATTGACCGTTTGCACCATCTACAACGGAAATTTCCCCGACGTCGATTTCAACCGCCGAGCAAGCATCGCGTTAGCCGTTTTCAACGATGTGATCGTGCGGACGGCTCTTGTGCGCAGTCTTGACGTGATTGACCTTCGCGCAGTCTGTGCAACTCCCGCAGACTTTGCGAATCCACTTGAACCGTCCAGCTCGGGCGGAGACAAGATCGCTCGCTCGATTGCTCGTGTGCTCGCTGGAAATGTTGCCTGGAAAGGTGCCCGTATCACGGGACTATGAAGCCGCTAGAGTTCGGCGATGAGATGACCTTCAGCCCCTTCTGGCTCGGAGTACACATGGCGCCCGCTCTGCATAGCGAAGATGCATACGACAGAGCGAAGCTGATCGAAGACTCGCTCTTCGACGGCTGGGCGCTTGGCTATGTTGGCATCCCATGGCCTGGCCCGTGGCCCAAGGTCAACGGTGATCTCTTCGTAGTTGATCCTGACGGCTGGCAAGCTGGTATCGCGTGGGAGTCCTCGGGGCCGACGGTTCATGAGATTGCCGCAGCGTCCGCAAGCAGGTGGGGTGTCTATCAGGTCAGATTTCCGTTTCCAGTGATGAGCGAGCGCGATCTGGTTCGGAACTTCGTGGCGGTTCTACCGATGCTGCGTGAGCTGCGAGCAAGAGTTTCAGCAACTCGCGAGTCCTTCCTCTCGAAGTCGGACTGAGTTGCCGAACGGTGGTTTTGCGGAGGCGAATCCACGGACTCGAACGACCGCAACGGGTCGATTGCCGTCCTTCAGTGCCGGCGCATGAACTCAAACGACCGGCCACCAGCGGACGAACATCTCGCTCAACCGAATGACCGTTTCACGCTGACAGCACCGGAGGTTTGCCGTCACTGAACGCGCTTCTCGCACAGCGCCTTCAGTGTTCCCAATGCCTTCGGCCAGGTTTCCACCATGCGCTCGAATTCGTCCGTCATGTCCTGGTCGACCGTGAGCCTCGTTCCCTGCGGCGTGGCCTTGAAGGCAGCCTACGACGATCCGGCTTGCGAGGATTCGACATCGCCCTGCGCCGGCTCCTCCGGATCGAAGGGCTGCACGCCCAGCCGCGCGACGCCCTGGTCGACGCGCGCTGTGAGCTTCGCGAGCTTGCGCTGCAGGTCTTTCCAGTTGCGGATGCCCTCGTTCACCGGGTCCATCGGGTAGTAGAGCTTGTTGCCCTTGGGCTTGGCGGCCGACAGCGCGAAGCGCACCAGATCGTTCAGCTCGAAGGCCAGCTCGGTCATCAGCGCGCGGGTGTCGGCGACGTGCGCATCGATCAACTCAAGGCGGCGCGGGGTTATCTCCATCGAGGATCTCCTTGGTCCTGACGAGAACCATAGAAAAAGGGCCTGTCCCTTTCGGAACAGGCCCTGGTTTCCAGACGTTTTGGTGGGCGATGAGAGGGTCGAACTCCCGACATCCTCCACGTCAAAGAGGCGCTCTACCACTGAGCTAATCGCCCGAGTCCATGACTATAGCATCCCTTTTTTCGGGATCTGGTCAAGGTCGAAATTTTCTTCACGGCCCGGCTCATTTCCGGCGTGCACTTCGCACGCCGCCGACGCGGTCCACCGCGGCCAGCACCTGGTTCAGCCGGGCCGAATCGGCGACCTCGACGGTGAAGGTCATCCACGCGGTGCCGCCGCGCACGTCCTTCACCGACTGCGTGTTGACGCCGGTCACGTTCATCTTCTCCTTCGCGAACACCTCGGAGATGTCGCGCAGCAGGCCCTGCCGGTCGGCCGCCTCGACCAGCACGTCGACCGGGTACAGCGCAGGCTTGTCGCCGCGCCGATCGCCCCAGGCGACCGAGATCACGCGCTCGGGGCTGCGCGCGGCCATCTGCCGGAAGTTGCTGCAATCGGAACGGTGGATGGCCACGCCGCGCCCGCGCGTCACATAGCCGCCGATCGGGTCCGGCGGCGCCGGCCGACAGCAGCGCGACAGGCTGGTCAGCAGCGATTCGACCCCCACCACCAGCACGCCGCCCTTCGGCGCCTCGCCCTCGGGGCGCGTCAGGCGCTGCGTGATCACCGCATCGGGGTCGGGCTGCGGTTCCGGCGGGCGCAGCAGCGCCTCGATGTTGCGCAGCGAGAACTCGTCCTTGCCGACCACCTCGAACAGCGCCTCGGCATGGCGGAAGCCGAGCTGCGCCGCCAGGTCGTCGAGCTTCATCGAGGTCTTGCCTTCGCGCTGCAGCAGCTTCTCGACCGCCTCGCGGCCGCGCGCGATGGTGTCGCGCAATGCCAGCGCGTTGAACCAGGCCCGCACCTTGGCCTTCGAGCGCGAGCTCTGCAGGTAGCCCAGGTTGTCGTTCAGCCAGTCGAGCGACGGCCCGCCCTCCTTGATCGTCGTCACCTCGACGGTCTGGCCGCTTTGCAGCCGGGTGTTCAGCGGCACCATCGTGCCGTCGACCTTGGCGCCGCGGCAGCGGTGGCCGAGGTCGGTGTGCACGGTGTACGCGAAGTCGATCGGCGTCGCGCCGGCCGGCAGCTCGATCACCGCGGCATCGGGCGTGAAGACGTAGATGCGGTCGTCGAACACCGCGCCGGGCGCCACGCGCTCGCTGCGCTGCTCGGTGCCGCCTTCGTCGTCGCGCTCGATGAACTCGCGCTCCCACGCCAGCAGCTGCCGCAGCACTGCCTTGCGCGCCTCGGCCACCTGCGCGTCGAAATCGCCGCTCGCGCTGACACCGGCATAGCCCTTGGTGCCGGCCTCCTTGTAGGCCCAGTGCGCGGCGACGCCGTGCTCCGCGTGCTCGTGCATCGCCCGCGTGCGGATCTGCACCTCGACCGCCCGCCCCTGCTCGTCCTGCACCACGGTGTGCAGCGACTGATAGCCGTTGACCTTGGGCCGCGCGATGTAGTCGTCGAACTCGCCCGGCACCGGCGGCCACAGCTCGTGCACCCGGCTCAGCACCGCATAGCAGTCGGGCACGTCGGCGACGATCACGCGCATCGCGCGCACGTCGAACACGCGGTCGATGTCGAGGCCCTTGCCGCGCATCTTCTTCCAGATGCTGTACAGGTGCTTGGGCCGCCCCTGCACCTCGGCGCGCAACCCGGCGGCGGCCAGCGCGTCGCCGAGCCGGCAGCGGAAGGCCTCGACGCCGTGCTCGCGCTCGACGCGCTTCTCGTCGAGCAGCCGCGCGACGTTCTTGTACTGCACCGGCTCCAGGAAACGGAACGACAGGTCTTCCATCTCCCACTTGATCTGCCAGATGCCCAGCCGGTTGGCGAGCGGCGCGAACACCTGCAGCGACTCGCGCGCCAGCACCACCGGGCACGGCTGCTTGCTGCTCGCGAAGTGCCGCAGCGTCTGCAGCCGCGAGGCCAGCCGCAGCAGCACCACGCGCAGGTCGCGCGAGAACGCGAGCAGCATCTTGCGCACCCGCTCGGTCTGCTCGGCGCGCTGCTCGGCATGCACCCGCGCCTCGCGCGCGGCGCGCTGGATCTGCACCAGCTTGCGGGTGTGCAACACCAGGCTCGCGTACGACGCACCGAAGGCCTTGCTGACGACCTCTTCCGGCTTGCTGAGGTAGTCGCTCGCGTAGACCAGGTAGGCGGCGGCGCGCATCGACGGTGCCGCGCCGATGCCCTGCAGGATCGCGGCGACGCCGTCGGCATGCACCAGCGCGTCTTCGCCGGTGTCGAGCAACTGGCCGTCGAGCAGCGGCTCGGCGAAGGCGCGTGCGCGCGCGAGCTGCGCGGCCTCGCTGTCGCGGCCTGCCTCGCCCGGCGCATCGGCGGCCAGTTGGACGATCGGGGCGGCGTCCTGGTAGGTGTCGAGCAGTCCGGTTTTCACGCCAGCAGGAACTCCCGGGCGGCCGCGATCTGATCGGGCGAGGTCAGCATCGGCGCATGGCCGACGCCGTCGAATTCGCGCAGCAGCGCGCGCGGGCCGCGCTGCGTCATCGCCTGCGCGGTGGCGCGGGTCAGCAGGTCGGAGTCGGCACCGCGCAGCAGCAGCGTCGGGCAGGCGATGGCGTCGTACATGCCCCACAGGACAGCCTCGCCGGCGCGCGCCGCCTCGGGCGTGATCGCGCGGAACGGCAGCGCGATCAGTGGGTCATAGTGCGGCACGAAGCCGTCCCCATCCGCGCGCAGCATCGGCCGCGTCAGCGCCAGCCACTGCTCGCGGGTGTGCGGCCCGAAGCCCTGCGAGATGCTCCACAGCGCGTCGGCCGCTTCTTCCAGGCTGCGCCAGCGCGCCGGCAGGCCGAGGTAGGTGCCGATGCGCGCCAGCGCGGCCGGCTCGATGCTCGGGCCGACGTCGTTGAGCACCAGCTTCGACACCGGCGAATTCTTCAGCGCCGCGAGGCCCAGCCCGATCAGCCCGCCCATCGAGGTGCCGACCCAGTGCACCGTGCCAGCGTTCAGCCGCGCGAGCAGCGTGACCATGTCGGCCACGTAGGCGGGGATCTGGTAGCCCATCGGGTCGGCGAGCCGGTCGGATTCGCCGCGCCCGACGACGTCGGGGCACACGACGCGGTACTCGCCCTGCATCGCCTGCGCGAAGGTGTCGAAATCGCGGCCCTGGCGCGACAGGCCGTGCACGCAGACCAGCACGCGCGGGTTGCCTGCATCGCCCCACTCCCACCAGGCCATGCGATGCAGGCCGCGGGTGTCGAGGCATTGCACGTGGTTCAGGCGGGGTTCATGCATGGGCCGGGCTTCCTCTTCGATAATGGACTGTATCAACCTGGAGGTCTCCACCGTGCTCAAAGGAAAAACCGCCCTCGTCACCGGCTCCACCAGCGGCATCGGCCACGGCATCGCGCTGTGCCTGGCGCGCCAGGGCGCCAACGTGGTGCTCAACGGCTTCGGCGAATTCGAGCCGGCGCGCGCCGAGGTGGCCGCGCTCGGCGTGAAGGCCGGCTACCACGGGGCCGACATGAGCAAGCCGGCCGAGATCGAGGCGATGATGGCCTACGCGCAGGCCGAGTTCGGCGGCGTCGACATCCTGGTCAACAACGCCGGCATCCAGCACGTGGCCGCGGTCGAGGAGTTTCCCGCCGCCAAGTGGGACGCGATCATCGCGATCAACCTCAGCTCGGCCTTCCACACCACGCGGCTGGCGATCCCCGGCATGCGGGCGCGCAACTGGGGCCGCATCATCAACATCGCGTCGGCGCACGGGTTGGTGGCGTCGGCGCAGAAGTCGGCCTACGTGGCGGCCAAGCACGGCATCGTCGGCTTCACCAAGTCGATCGCGCTGGAGACCGCGCAGACCGGCATCACGTCGAACGCGATCTGCCCGGGCTGGGTGCTGACGCCGCTGGTGCAGAAGCAGATCGACGACCGGGCCGCGCGCGAAGGCATTGCGGTGGAGCAGGCCTCGCGCGAGCTGCTGGGCGAGAAGCAGCCGTCGCTGCAGTTCGTCACGCCGCAGCAGCTGGGCGAGCTGGCGGTGTTCCTGTGCTCGGCCGCCGCCGACAACGTGCGCGGCGTGGCCTGGGCGGTCGACGGCGGCTGGACGGCGCAATAGCGAAAAAACCGTTCGGGCTGAGCCTGTCGAAGCCTGGTTCGATGCGCGCGGGCCCTTCGACAGGCTCAGTGCGAACGGGGGGTTACTTCGTCATCTGCACCGACCCATTGACGCTGACCGTCACGCTGCCCTTGCCCAGCTCGACCGGCAGCGACTCGTCGGCCGCGCCCATCGTCTTCATGCGGGCCATCGGCGCGGCGGCGTACATCACCGGCTCGTTGCTGCCGATGTTGACCTCGCGCAGCACGTAGCTGCTGAAGCCGAACTGCTTCGCGTACTCGGCCGCCTTAGCGCGGTAGCGGGCGATGGCCTGCGCGGCGACATCGGCCTCGACCTTCTCGCGCTGCTCGCGCGACAGGTTGCTGCCGACGCGGGCGATCGTCAGCGTGCTGATCTTCGCGGTCAGCGCGGCGATGCCGGGGATGTCCTTGCCCTCGACCACCAGCTCGGCGGTGCCTTGCCAGCCGTTGATGCCGCCCTTCTGGCTGTAGCGCGGGAACAGCGAGAAGTTGCCGGTGTGCACCTCGATGTCGCCCGGCTTCGCGACGCGCTTGGCCTCGGCCAGCGCGGCGTCGAGCGCCTGCTTCAGCTGCGCCTGCACGGCGCCGGCATCGGTGCCCTCGCGGGTGGTGCTGAGCGTCACGTTCAACAAGTCCTTGTTGACCTCGACGGTAGCGCTGGCCGACAGGCTCACCACGTTCTGCAGCGGCGGCTCGTTGGCGAGCGCGGGTTCGGCCGCCAGCGCGGCGGCAAAGGCCGCGACCGCGGCCAGGGGCGAGAGCTTCGATTGAATCGTCATGGATCCTCCTTGTGAGTGGCGCGCCGTCGGCGTGTCGTTGTCGGTCACTCAGGCCGCGATGAACGGCAGCGCATCGAAGCGCCCGTTCAGCACCGCCTGCGGGTCGACACCCCACCAGCGCTGCGCGATGGTCGCATAGACCTGGCGGAAATCGGCCGTGTGGACGAGGTTCTGGCTCTCGTCCAGCCGCTGCAGGTCGGGCATGCGGCCGATCACGCCGCCGCGCACCGCACCGCCCAGCGCGAAGTGCGGCGCGGCGGTACCGTGGTCGGTGCCGCCGCTCTGGTTCTGGCGCGCGCGGCGGCCGAATTCCGAATACGTCAGCACCAGCGTGCGGTCCCACGCCCCGGCCTCGACCAGGCCCTCGCGCAACGCGGCCAGGCCCTCGGCCAGCTGCTTCAGCAACGCGGCATGCGTGGGCAGCTGGCCGCGGTGCGTGTCGAAGCTGCCGTGCGTCAGGTGGAACACCGGCACGCCGCCGCGCCCCTTCTGGCCGGCGACGATCGCGCAGCAGGCGCGCACCGCCTGGCCGAAGCCGTGCGCCGGAAACTCGGTGCGCAGTGCCGGCGCCTCCGGGTTGCGCAGGCCCTCGGCCGCCTGCAGCACGCCGGCTTCGACCTTCAGCACATGCGCGAGCGCCGCATTGCCCTGCAGCGCGGCCGGCCGCGCAAGCCGCGATTCGTTGACGAAGGCCTCGGCGCTGGTCAGCGACACCGCGCGCGCGCCGCTCAGCGCACCGAGCCCGGCGGTGCCGACAGCGACCCCTTCGGCGGTGAAGCGGCCGCGCTCGCGCAGCCCGGCATCGAAGGCGCGCGCGACCCAGCCTTCGTCGAGGTACTCGCGCGCGGCCGATGCGGTGTCCCAGATCTCGATCGAGCGGAAGTGCGACAGGTTGGGCTGCGGGTAGCCGAGGCCGAGCAGCAGCGCGAGTTCGTGCTTCTCCCACAGCGGCATCAGCGGCGCGAGCGACGGGTGCAGGCCGAGCGCACCATCGAGCCGCAGCACGTCGGCGGCCGGCAGCGCGAGCGTCGGCCGCAGCGCCGCATAGGCCGGGTCGGCATAGGGCACGACGGTGTTCAGGCCGTCGTTGCCGCCCTTCAGCTCGACCAGCACCAGCACGCGGTCAGCCGCCGATGCGGCGGGCTGCAGCAGGCCGCTGCTGCCCTGGGCCCAGGCGGCGCCCGGGATGCCCGGCAGCGCGAGGCCGCTGCAGGCGACGGCGGCGCCCGACAGGCGCATGAATTCTCGGCGGGTGGATCGCATCGCGGTCTCCGGGTCACTTCAGTTGAAACGCAGGGTCCAGGCTCAGCGCCCGCAGCATCGACAGCCCGACCGTGCCGGCCGGCAGCGGATTGACCGGCGGCGCGGCGAGCACCGCAAGCTCGATGCGCGCCTTCGTCGCGGCATCCGGCTCGCGATCGGCGTGCGCACCGAGCGGCGACAGCCACGCGTCCGCATCGAAGCGCAAGCCGCCCGCCCCCATCTCGACGCCGCGGAACAGCCGCTCGGTGAAGCGCTTGCGCTCCAGCAGCGTCGTGCTGTCGATCCAGTCGGTGTAGCCCGGCCAGCCCTTCACGTTGGGCGGCACGAACAGGCTCTGCCCGAGCTTGGCGCTGGCGCGTGCAATGGGCAGCATCGAATCGAGCTGCACCTCGAACTGGCGCAGCGTGCCCACGGTCAACTCCACCGGCGACTTGATCAGCGCCGCGCGCGCGGCCGGCGCCCAGAAGGCCTCGCTCAGCAGCAGCTCGCGCAGCGCCGCATCGATGCGCCAGCCGCTGTCGCGCAGCCGGGCCGCGACGCGCCCGAGCGCCGCCGCGTCCGGCACCGGCGAGACGAACTCGCGCCACAGCTTGCCGGCGATGAAGCGCGCCGCGGCCGGCTGCGCGAGCATCTGGTCGAGTGCGCCGTCGGCGTCGAAATCCGCGCTGCGGCCGAGCAGCGTCTTGCTGCCGCCGTCGTGCAGGCGCGGGCGCAGCCGGGCGCTCCAGTCGGCGCGGTCGACGGTCCAGCCCGAGAAGGCGCGGGCGGCCTCCTTGATGTCCTGCTCGCGGTACTGCCCTTCGCCGAGCGTGAAGAGCTCCATCACCTCGCGCGCGAAGTTCTCGTTCGGCGCCTGCGCCTTGTTGGCCGCGCCGTCGAGGTAGATCAGCATCGCGGGATCGCGCGCGACGCCGTGCAGCATGTCGGAGAACGAGCCGAGTGCATGCTTGCGAAACAGCTGCTGCTGGATGAACATGCCTTGCGGGTTCTGCACCTTCTGGACCGAGGTCGCGAAGTGGTTGTGCCAGAACAGCGCCATGCGTTCGGCCAGCGGCGCCGGCGTGTCGCGCATCTCCTGCAGCCACCAGGCCGCGAGGTCGAGCGTGTCGCGCCGCGCCTGCTGCCGCGCGGCCTTGCGGGCGTCCTCGTCGGGCAACTGGCCGAGCGGCGTGCGGATGGTCTCGCCGGTGAAGGCCGGCGGCGGGTGCATGAAGCGCGCGCTGCGCGCCGCATCGATCAGCCGATCCACGGCGGCCTCGGCACTCAGGCCGATCCAGGGTGCAAGCTGCTGCGGCGACGGCGCGAAGCCGGTGCGGATCAGCAGGTGGCGGGCATCGCTTTCGTTCAGCGTCATGCGTGTCTCCAGTCGGCCCCCAACGTGCCGGCCACCAGCTTCGCCGACAACTCTTGCCGACCTTCACAAACCTTCACTTGCCAAACGGAAAAAGCCGTGTCGCAAGATTTGTAACAGATGGTCCGGACGCTCGAAATCCTCGACCGAACCTGCGCACAATCTCGGCTGTTACAAATCAACGGAGCCGTCGATGACGCCCACTGCCACTGCCCGTCCCGACCGCATTGTCGTGGTCGATGACGATGCCCGGATCCGCGACCTGCTGCGCCGTTATCTGACCCAGGAAGGCTTCGAAGTCCTGCTGGCCGAGGATGCGAAGGCGCTGAACCGCGTGCTGACGCGCGAGACGGTCGACCTGATCGTGCTGGACCTGATGTTGCCGGGCGAAGACGGGTTGTCGATCTGCCGCCGGCTGCGTGCCGCGAGCGACGTGACGCCGATCATCATGCTGACGGCCAAGGTCGAAGACGTGGACCGCATCGTCGGCCTGGAGGTCGGTGCCGACGACTACCTGCCGAAGCCGTTCAATCCGCGCGAACTGCTGGCCCGCATCCATGCGGTGCTGCGCCGCCGCCCGGCGATGGAAGCCCCTGGCGCCCCGGCCAAGGATGCGCAAACCGTCACCTTCGGCCCGTTCGAATTCGACCTCGCGCTGCGCCGCCTGTCGAAGGATGGCGAGCAGATCGCGCTGACGACCGGCGAGTTCTCGATGCTGAAGGCGCTGGTCCGCCACCCGCGCCAGCCGCTGTCGCGCGACAAGCTGGCCCAGCTGGCCCGTGGCCGCGAATTCGAACCCTTCGACCGCAGCCTCGACGTGCAGATCTCCCGCCTGCGCAAGATGATCGAACCCGACCCGGCCCAGCCGCGCTACATCCAGACCGTCTGGGGCGTCGGCTACGTGTTCGTGCCGGACGGCACCGCCTAAAGTCGGATGGCTCGCAACGCGGTAGCGCTGAGCCTTTTCTGGCGCACCTTCTTCCTGCTGGCCGTCCTGCTGACCGGCGGCATCTTCGCGTGGGTGCAGACCTTCCGCGCGCTCGAATTCGAGCCGCGTGCGGTGCAGGCCGCGCAGCAGATCGCGAGCCTGGTGAACCTGTCGCGTGCCGCGTTGCGCTATGCCGACGGCATCAACCGCGTGACGCTGGTCAAGACCATGTCCGACCAGGAAGCCGTGCGCGTGCTGCCGCGCGAGCCCGGCGACAAGTGGGAGGCCTTCGAGGTCGATCGCTTCTCGCGCGCCATCGGCCAGGAGCTGCGCACCCGCCTCGGCCCCGACACCATCGTCGCGACCGCGGTCAACGGCAATGGTGGCCTGTGGGTCGGCTTCTCGATCGAGAAGGATCCGTACTGGCTGCAGGCCGACCCGACCCGCGTGCGCCCGCTGGCCGGCAGCACCTGGCTGCTGTGGGTCAGCATCGCGCTGCTCGCCACCGTGGTCGGCTCGGCCGCGATCGCGCGGCTGATCAACCAGCCGCTGCGCGACCTGTCGTTCGCCGCCAGCCGCATCCGCGATGGTGAATACGAATCGCAGCTCGACGAGAACACGCTGACCAGCGAGATCCGCCAGGTCAACATGGGTTTCAACCGCATGGCCCGCGAGCTCGCGAAGGTGGAGGAAGACCGCGCGGTGATGCTCGCCGGCATCTCGCACGACCTGCGCACCCCGCTCGCCCGGCTGCGGCTCGAGGCCGAGATGAGCGTGCACGATGAAGAAGCCAAGCGCAACATGGCGCTCGACATCGACCAGCTCGACGCCATCATCGACAAGTTCATGGACTATGCCCGCCCCGGCGAGACCAAGCTGGTGCCGGTGCACGTGAGCAGCCTGGTCGAGCGCGAGATGCAGGGCTTCCGCGACCCGAGCCAGATCCGCATCGTGTCGCGGGTGGCGATCGACACCAAGGTGATGGCCGACGAGATCGAACTCGGCCGCGTGTTCCAGAACCTGTTCGAGAATGCCCGCCGCTACGGTCGCTCCGCCGACTCCGGCATCGCCCGCGTGCATGTGAGCTATGCGCGCACCGGCCCGTGGGTGATCCTGAGTGTTCGCGACCACGGACCCGGCGTCTCGCACGACAAGCTGAAGCAGCTCACCACCCCGTTCTTCCGCGGCGACGCGGCGCGCACCGCCGCCACCGGCGCCGGCCTGGGCCTGGCCATCGTCGAGAAGGCGGTGCAGCGCATGGGCGGCAACTTCGAGCTGTCGAATGCGTCCGACGGTGGCCTCGTCGCCCACGTCAGGCTGAAGCGCGCCCCATGAGGTTCGACGGCCTGATCGCCCGCGCCGGCAGCCGCGGGTGGCGCGCACTGCTGGCCATCGCCATCGTCGTGCTGCTCGGCGCGCTGGTCGCCCGCGACTTCCAGGGCGCGTGGTACGAAGAGGAAGACCGGCACCGCGTCATCGCCAAGCTCGCGATCTACTGGTGCTCGTGGCTGCTGTGGCCGGCGCTGCTGCTGCTCGCGCGCGAGACCTGGCGCACCGCGTTGCGCCGCAAGCCGGCCGCGACCGTGGCCGGCCTCATCGCCCTCGCGCTGTGCGCCTGCTTCACCTGGGCCCGCTTCATCGAGCCGAACTGGCTGCAGGTGCGCGAGACCACGCTCGGTACGAGTTGCGGCGTGCGTGTCGCGCTGATCTCGGACCTGCACGTCGGGCTGTTCGTGCGCGAGGCCGAGTTGCAGCGCCTCGTCGACCGCCTGAACACGCTGCAAGTCGACGCGGTGCTGGTGGCCGGCGACTGGACCTTCGAGCCGGGCCACGACCTGCGCAGCACCTTCGCGCCGCTGGCCGGGCTGCGCCACCGCACCTTGTCGGTGCTCGGCAACCACGACGAGCAGCGCCCCGGCCCGCCGCTGGCCGACGAGCTGCAGCAGGCGCTCGCGGCAGCACATGTGGAAGCCATCGACGGCAGGCGCGTACCGCTCGGCCGCTGCGAACTGCAGGGCCTCGGCGACCGCAGCGCCGGCTCGGCCGAGCGCGACCTCGCCACGTCGCGCCGCCAGCCCTGGGGCGTCGACCGCGCGCACCGCGTGGTGCTGACGCACAACCCCGACACGGTGTTCGACCTCAAGCCTGACGAGGCCGCGCTGCTGCTGGCCGGCCACACGCACGGCGGGCAGATCGACATCCCGGTCTTCACGAAGCACCTGCTGGCGCATGCCACCGATGGCGGTTTCCGCCAGGGGCTGTACGAGCTGAAGAACGCCCGCGTCTACGTGACCCCCGGCGTCGGCATCGACAAGCTGCCAATCCGCTTCCGCGTGCCGCCGACGATCGACGTGCTGGCCTTCTGAACCCCGGGTCGCGGGCCATCCGACGGATGCCCGCGCCATGCCCCTGCCCGGCTCGCGGGTGTGCGGGAATGCGACATGGTTTGACACACGGCCGCCGTACAAATTGCGGACGTCACAACCACCAGGGGAAACGCACATGAAGACTCGCATCGCACGCGTCCTCGCGGCGCTAGGATGCAGCGCCTGCCTGTTCGGCAGCGGCGCGCCGGCGCAGGCCACCGAGTACAGCCTGACCGACCTCGGCCTGCTCGGCAACGGCTTCAGCAGCGTCTACGCCACCGGCATCAATGCCAGCGGCCAGGTCGTCGGCTATGCGTACGACGGCTACATCGGCACGCCACAAACCGACACCTACCAGGCCTTCGTCACCGGCGCCGACGGTCACGGCATGACAGCCATTCCGACGCTCGGCGGCAGCTGGAGCAAGGCGACCGGCATCAACGACAGTGGCTGGGTCGTCGGCACCTCGGCCACCACCACCTCGACGCCGGGTGGCGACAGCCGCGGCTTCGTCTACGAAGGCAACGGCAGTGCACCGCGCAGCCTCGGCACGCTGGCGGGCCCGAGCACCGCGAACGGCATCAGCGCCGATGACCGCGTCGTCGGCGCGTACACCGCCCACGGCAACACGCAGCGGGCCTACCTGACCGATGCGAACGGCGGCGCGATGCACGACATCGGCACGCTGGGCGGCGCGAACTCCACCGCCTACGGCGTCAACCAGGAAGGCCGCGTGGTCGGCGGTGCCGAGTACCGCACCTACGCCACCCCCGACACGCCACGCCAGCGCGCCTTCATGACCGGCTATGGCGGCGACGTGATGATGCCGATCGCGGTGGCCGGCTACGACATGACGGGCCCTGACACCAACTCGGTGGCCCGCGCGATCAACGAGCAGGGCACGATGGTCGGCAACTCGGCGGCATTCGTCGGCGATGGCGGGCGTGCCTTCATCGCCGGCCGGGACGGCGTCGGCCGGGTGCTGAACCTCTACGACATGGGCTCGTTCGAGATGGCGGGTGCGTGGCGGCTGGAGAGCGACGCCTATGGCCTGAACGCCATCGGCCAGGTCGCCGGCAGCTACTACTTCACCGTCAACATGATGAGCCACGCGTTCATCAGCGGCGCCAACGGCCTGGGGCTGGTCGACGTCAACACGCTGAGCTTCACGAACCTCGCGGCCGGCGCGCGCGACTGGCTGTTCTTCAACGCGACCGGCATCAACGATTCGGGCCAGTTCATCACCAACGGCACCAACGGCCACGCCTACCTGGTGACGCCGGTGCCGGAGCCGGCGGCGCTGCTGATGATGGTGTGCGGCCTGTGCTGGCTCGCGTGGCGCCGCCGCACGAGCATCAACGCCTGACGGCAGGGAGCGACCATGGGCAAGACACTCACGCGCTTCTTCGCGGCGCTGTGCGCCACTGCGTGCCTGGCCGGCGCGCCTGCGGTGGCGAGCGCCGCCCCGTACACGCTGTTCGACCTGGGCGCGCTGGGGCCTCCGCCAGGGCCGGGCGAGTGGAACCTGATGCAGGCCACCGGCTTCAACAACAGCGGACAGGTGGTGGGCTTCCAAACCCACCTCACCCAGGCGACGGACGGGTCGTGGAGCGAGACGGGCCAGACCGCCTGGATCAGCGGTGCCAACGGCATCGGCCTGAGCGCCCTTCCGACGCTCGGCGGTTCGTGGAACCGGGCCACCGGCATCAACGACGCGGGCTGGGTGGTCGGCACGTCGTTGACGGCCGCCGGCACCGAGCGTGCCTTCGTGGTCGGCCCGAACGGCACATCGGCACGCGAGCTCGGCACGCTCGGCGGCAGTTCCAGCAGCGCAACCGCCATCAACGCCAGCGGCCAGGTGGTGGGCACCAGCACGACCGCAGCGGGCATTCAACGCGGCTTCATCACCGATGCGCAGGCCGGCAACCTGCATGAACTCGGCAGCCTGTACCAGGGCGGCACCGCGACCAGCATTCCGACCGCCGTCAATGCATCCGGGCAGGTCACCGGCATGAGCAGCGCCTCCAACGGCATGGACGGCACGGGGCGCACCTTCATCACCGGACCCAACGGCGCCGGCATGCGCGAGATCCCCGGCCCCTCCCCGGGCGAATTCAGCCGGGGCCTGGGCATCAACGACCGCGGACAGGTCGTGGGGCTGGCGGCGCCCGGCTTTCGCGATCCCACCGGATTCATCGCCGAAGCCGATGGCAGCAGCCGCACGCTGCAGGTGCCGCTGCCCCCCGCGGGCGGCGAGTTTCCGGTGTCCGTGGACGTCTGGCCCGGCGGAATCAATGCCGCGGGCCAGGTGGTCGGCCGCTACCACCAGGGCATCTTCGCGGAGGGCTTGTTCGTCACCGGACCCGACGGCAGCGGCGCAACGCTGGTCGACTACGGCCCGTTCTCCCCTGATCCCCCCGGGTCGGCGCTGTACTGGAGCTACGACGCGGCACTGCTGATCAACGATGCTGGGCAGATCCTCGCCAATTCGGGGGACGGCCACGTCTACCTGATCTCGCCGGTGCCCGAACCGGCAACCGCACTGATGCTGCTGGCGGGCCTTGGCCTGCTGGTTGTTCGGAGAAAGCAATGCCGACCAAGGGAGAACCCATGAAGCACACCCTCAAGCAACACCTGGTCCGCCTGCTGGCGGCGCTTGGAACATCCGGCGCCCTGCTGGCCACCGCCCCGCTCGCACAGGCCGGCGAGTACCTGCTGACCGACCTCGGCGGCTTCGGCGGCGACTGGATCGGCATGGTCGCCACCGGCCTGAACAACTGCGGCCAGGTGGTCGGCTATGCCTATGCGCGCGGCAACAACGGCTGGTCGTCCGACGACACCTACATGGCCTTCGTGACCGGCGCCAACGGCATCGGCCTGACCAGCATCCCGACGCTCGGTGGCAGCTGGAACAGGGCGACCGCCATCAACGACCAGGGCTGGGTCGTCGGCACCTCGTCGATCAACGCCGACAACGGCGACGCACCGGACGACACCCGCGCCTTCGTGATGCAAGGCCCCGGCGCCACGCCGCGCAGCCTCGGGTCGGCCGGCAACAGCACTGCGTCGAAGATCAATGCCGGCGGCCAGGTCACCGGCAACTTCATCAACGCCGACGGGCTGCAGCGCGGATTCGTCACCAAGCCGGGCGCCGGCGCCATCCAGCCGATCGGCACGCTGGGCGGCGCGACCTCGACGGCCAACGGCATCAATGCCGCCGGCACGGTGGCGGTCAATGCAGAGAACCGCGTGCGCGGCGACCCGACGGAGCCGGTGCGCTCGCGCGGTGCGCTGGCCGACGCGAGCAACCAGGCGCTGACCGAGGTGAAGATTCCCGGCTACGACTACGACAACATCGACACGATCTCGGGCGTTGCGGACATCAACGACCGCGGCCAGGTGTTGAGCGGCGCCGCAAGGTTCTATGGCCCGGACGGCGGTGTCTTCCTCAGCGAAGCAAACGGTGCCGTGAAGAGGATCAACGTGGAGCAGTTGGTCACGTTCCAGGGGCAGGGTCGGGAGGAGTTCTATGCGGGGGGCCGCGCGATCAACAACCTGGGCCAGGTGGCGGGCAGCTACAGCTTCTCGCCCTACCTCTTCTCCCACGCCTTCATCACCGGCCCGAACGGCAGCGACCCGGTCGACGTCAACGACCTGAGGTTCGTCAATGCCGACCCGTCGTTCAACGACCTCTTCCTGTACGCGAGCGAAATCAACGACCGCGGGCAGTTCGTCGTCACGACGCTCGGCAGCCGGGCGTTCCTGGTGACGCCGGTGCCGGAGCCGGCTGTCGCGCTGATGATGGTGTGCGGGCTCGCGTGGGTGTGTTGGCGGCGGCGGGAGGCTTCGCTCAGGGCTTGATCAGCAGGCAGACGGCGCGCGCCTCGATGGCTTCGAGGCGGCCGACCGGGCCCATCTTCTCGGCCGTCTTGGCCTTCACGTTGACGCGGTCGACATCGAGGCCCAACGCGCCGGCCACGCGCTGGCGCATCGTCAGGATGTGCGGCGCCATCTTCGGCTGCTGCGCGACGATGGTGCTGTCGACGTTGGCGATCTCCCAGCCGGCCAGGCGCACGCGGCGCGCCGCCTCGGCCAGCAGCGCGAGCGAATCGGCGCCGTGGAACTGCGGGTCGGTGTCGGGGAAATGCTTGCCGATGTCGCCGAGCGCGGCGGCGCCGAACAGCGCATCGGTCATCGCATGGCACAGCGCATCGGCATCGGAATGGCCAAGCAGCCCGTGCGTGTGCGGTATCTCGACGCCGCCCAGCACCAGCTTGCGGTCGGCCACCAGCTGGTGCGTGTCCCAGCCTTCGCCGACGCGCATCTCCGGCGGCTTGTTGCGGTTCGGGTTCATCAGCGCGTCCTCAGCAGTCGTTCGGCCAACGCGAAGTCGTCCGGGTAGGTGATCTTCAGGTTCTCGAGCGCGCCGCGCACCAGCAGCGGCGAGCGGCCCTGCGCCTCGATCGCGCTCGCTTCATCGGTGACCTGGTCGCCGGCCTGCGCCAGCGCGTCGCGCAGCCGGCCGATGCGGAACATCTGCGGCGTCTGCGCTTGCCACTTGTGGCGGCGCTCCAGCGTGGCTTCGCTGCGGCCCTGCACCTCGTGCTTCAGCGTGTCGGCCAGCGGCAGCGCGAGCAACCCGCCGACCGCATCGTGCAGGCACACGTCGATCAGCCGGTCGATCCACTCGGGACGCACCAGGCAGCGCGCGGCGTCGTGCACCAGCACCCAGTCGTCGGCATGAGCGCCGCGCGCCAGCAGCTCGGCGAGGCCGTTGGCCACGGTCTGCGCGCGGGTCTCGCCGCCGACCCGCGCGGCCCAGCCGGTGAAGCCCGGTGCCTGCGATTCGAACGCGGTGTCGGTGGGGCTCAGCACCACCAGCACGTTGGCGAGCCGCGTCACCTGCGCCAGCGCCGCCAGCGTGTGCGAGACCACGCTCGCCCCGGCCAGCGCCGCGTATTGCTTCGGCCCGTTCGCCGCGGCGCGCTCGCCGACACCGGCGCAGGGCACGAGGGCGAACAATCGGGAGGGGGAAGAAGTCGACATGGGGCGCGGAAAGGTGGCGAATTCTATAATCGGCCCCGCCCTATCGCCCCGCCGTCACGCCGCGCGGGGCGATTTGATTTTGTCGCGCGATTGTGTCCATGCACCTTCCCAGCCTGTCTCCCGGAAAACGCTTCACGCTGCCCCGCCCGATCGGCTCGGCCGATGCCCTGCTGCTGGCCCGCTTCGCGCAGGCGCGCACGGCCCAGAAGCAGCTCACCGCGATCGTCAGCGCCGAGCCGGCCGACACGCAGCGGCTCGAAGGCGAGCTCGCGTTCTTCGCGCCCGAGCTGCGCATCGCGGTGTTCCCCGACTGGGAGACCCTCCCCTACGACACCTTCTCGCCGCACCAGGACCTGATCTCCGAGCGGCTGGCCACGCTGTGGCGCATCCAGCGCGGCGAGGTCGACGTGGTGCTGCTGCCGGCCTCGACCGCGCTGGTCCGTCTCGCGCCGCCGAGTTTTCTGGCGGCCTACACCTTCAACTTCAAGCAGAAGGAAAAGCTCAACGAGGCGGCCCTGAAAGCCCAGCTCACGCTGGCCGGCTACACCCACGTGAGCCAGGTGGTGTCGCCCGGCGAGTACGCGGTGCGCGGCGGGCTGATCGACCTGTTCCCGATGGGCTCGCTGGTGCCCTACCGCGTCGACCTGTTCGGCGACGAGGTCGACAGCATCCGCACCTTCGACCCCGACAGCCAGCGCAGCCTGTTCCCGGTGCCCGAGGTGCGGCTGCTGCCGGGCCGCGAGTTCCCGATGGACGAGGACTCGCGCACCGCGTTCCGCGCCCGCTGGCGCGAGAAGATGGACGGCGACCCGACCAAGGTGCGCCTGTACAAGGACATCGGCAGCGGCATCGCGACCGCCGGCATCGAGTACTACCTGCCGCTGTTCTTCGACGGCGTCGCGACCATCTTCGACTACTTCGGCGAGCAGGCGGCGATCGCGCTGCACGGCGAGGTCGACGACGCGCTGAAGCGCTTCTGGGTCGACACCCGCGAGCGCCACCGCTTCCTGCAGCACGACAAGGAGCGGCCGATCCTGCCGCCGGAAGACATCTTCCTGCGCACCGAAGACTTCTTCGCGATCGCCAATGCGCACCCGGTGTTGTCGGTGCGCGGCAAGGAAGAGACCGACTGGGCCCGCCCGCTGCCCGACCTGAGCGTCGACCGCGGCGCGCCCGAGCCGCTGAAAAAGCTGCAGCTGCACGTCGGCACCACGGCCCACCGCGTGCTGATCGTCGCCGAGAGCGAGGGCCGGCGCGAGAGCCTGCTCGAACTGCTGCGCGACAGCCGGATCGAGCCGCCGTCGGTCGCGAGCCTCACCGAATTCGAGCAGGGCGACGAGCGCTTCGCGATCGCGGTCGCGCCGCTCGCCGAGGGCTTCTTCTGGCACGACACCGAGCTCGGCCGCGCGATCCAGTTCATCACCGAGACCGAGCTGTTCGCGACCTCGCCGACCGGCCGGCGCAAGCGCAAGCAGGAGCAGGTCAGCGACGTCAACGCGCTGATCAAGGACCTGTCGGAGCTGAAGGTCGGCGATCCGGTGGTGCACGTGAACCACGGCATCGGCCGCTACGTCGGGCTGATGAGCATCGACCTGGGCGAGGGCCCGAGCGAATTCCTGCACCTCGAGTACGCCGACAAGGCCACGCTGTACGTGCCGGTCGCGCAGCTGCACCTGATCAGCCGCTACACCGGTGTCAGCGCCGAAGAGGCGCCGCTGCACCGCCTGGGCTCCGGCCAGTGGGACAAGGCCAAGCGCAAGGCGGCCGAGCAGGTGCGAGACACGGCTGCCGAGCTGCTGAACCTGTACGCCCGCCGCGCCGCGCGCGAGGGCTTCGCGTTTCGCTTCTCGCCGCACGACTACGAGGCCTTCGCCGCCAGCTTCGGCTTCGAGGAGACGCCCGACCAGAAGGCCGCGATCCACGCGGTGATCCAGGACATGGTGAGCCCGAAGCCGATGGACCGGCTGGTGTGCGGCGACGTCGGCTTCGGCAAGACCGAGGTGGCGCTGCGCGCGGCCTTCGTCGCCGTCACCGGCGGCAAGCAGGTGGCGATCCTCGCGCCGACCACGCTGCTGGCCGAGCAGCATTTCCAGAACATCTCCGACCGCTTCGGCAAGTGGCCGGTGAAGGTGGCCGAGCTGTCACGCTTCCGTTCGCCGAAGGAGGTGAAGGCGGCACTCGAGGGCATCGAGGACGGCACCGTCGACATCGTCATCGGCACGCACAAGCTGATCAGCCAGAGCGTCAAGTTCAAGCGCCTGGGGCTGCTGGTGATCGACGAGGAGCACCGCTTCGGCGTGCGCCACAAGGAGGCGATCAAGGCGATGCGCGCCGAGGTCGACGTGCTGACACTGACCGCCACGCCGATCCCGCGGACCCTGGGCATGGCATTGGAAGGCCTGCGTGACCTGAGCGTGATCGCGACCGCGCCGCAGCGGCGCCTGGCGATCAAGACCTTCGTGCGCAACGAGAGCAGCGGCACCATCCGCGAGGCGATCCTGCGCGAGCTGAAGCGCGGCGGGCAGGTGTACTTCCTGCACAACGAGGTCGACACCATCGAGAACCGGCGCGAGAAGCTGCAGGAGCTGCTGCCCGAGGCACGCATCGCGGTCGCGCACGGCCAGATGCCGGAGCGGCAGCTGGAGCACGTGATGCGCGATTTCGTCGCGCAGCGCCACAACGTGCTGCTGTGCTCCACCATCATCGAGACCGGCATCGACGTACCGAGCGCGAACACCATCGTGATCAGCCGCGCCGACAAGTTCGGCCTGGCGCAGCTGCACCAGCTGCGCGGGCGCGTTGGCCGTTCGCACCACCAGGCTTACGCCTACCTGCTGGTGCCCGAGGTCGACGGGCTGACCAAGCAGGCCGCGATGCGGCTGGAGGCGATCCAGAACATGGAGGAGCTCGGCTCCGGCTTCTACCTCGCGATGCACGACCTGGAGATCCGCGGCGCCGGCGAGGTGCTGGGCGACAACCAGAGCGGCAACATGATGGAGGTCGGCTTCCAGCTCTACAACGAGATGCTGAGCGAGGCCGTGCGGTCGCTGAAGGCGGGCCGCGAGCCCGACCTGCTGTCGCCGCTGTCGGCCACCACCGAGATCAACCTGCACGCGCCGGCCCTGCTGCCCGATGCCTACTGCGGCGACGTGCACACGCGGCTCAGCCTGTACAAGCGCCTGGCCACGGCCGAGAAGCCCGAGCAGATCGACACCATGCTCGAGGAGATCACCGACCGCTTCGGCAAGCTGCCGCCGCAGGGCCAGACGCTGTTCGACGTGCACCGGCTGCGCGTGCTGGCCAAGCCGTATGGCGTGATGAAGATCGATGCCGCGCCGTCGCTGATGGTGATCAGCTTCCGGCCCAACCCGCCGGTGGATTCGATGCGCATCATCGAGCTGGTGCAGAAGAACCGCCACATCAAGCTGGCCGGCAACGACAAGCTGCGCATCGAGCGCCAGACGCCGGAGCCGAAGGACCGTGCGCAGCTCATTCGCGACGTGCTGCGCTCGCTTGGAACCCCGAAGCAAACTGCCTGAATCCATGACTTCTGAATTCGCTCCCGGCCTCGTCATCCAGCGCTTCACGCCGCCGCTGCGGCTCGCGGACTTCAAGCTGATCGCGTTCGACATGGATTCGACGCTGATCAACATCGAATGCGTCGACGAGATCGCCGACGCGGCTGGCCGCAAGGCCGAGGTCGCGGCGATCACCGAAGCGGCGATGCGCGGCGAGATCGCCGACTACAAGGACAGCCTGCGCCGGCGCGTCGCGCTATTGAAAGGCGTGCCGGTCAGCGCGATGCAGCAGGTGCTCGATGAGCGGCTGCAGCTGAACCCCGGTGCCGCGGCGCTGGTGCAGGCCTGCCAGGCGGTGGGGATGAAAACGCTGCTGGTGTCGGGCGGCTTCACCTTCTTCACCGACCACGTGCGCGACCGGCTGAAGATCGACTTCACGCGCTCGAACGTGCTGGAGGTGGCCGATGGCGCGCTGACCGGGCGCATGGTCGATCAACCCTGGGGCGACATCTGCGACGGCGACGAGAAGAAGCGGATGCTGCTGGCGACTTGTGCGCAGCTCGGCATCCCGCCGAGCCAGGCCATCGCGATGGGCGACGGCGCGAACGACCTG
This sequence comes from Rhizobacter sp. P5_C2, assembly GCF_054049715.1. Taxonomy (NCBI): domain Bacteria; kingdom Pseudomonadati; phylum Pseudomonadota; class Betaproteobacteria; order Burkholderiales; family Sphaerotilaceae; genus Rhizobacter; species Rhizobacter sp. P5_C2. The sequence continues at coordinate 23,336 of NZ_JBFULV010000082.1, forward strand.
CCGATGATGGGCGTCGCCGGGCTCTCGGTGGCGTACCACGCGAAGCCGGCGGTGCGGGCGCAGGCGATGGTGGCGATCAATGCGGGCGGATTGGACCGGTTGCTGGAACTGGTGCAAGTGGTGCAATAGCGGCCTCTTCCAGGAGCGCCACGCATGTTCGATCGCAACACGCCCTTCAACGATCTGCCGCCGCTGCCTCCGGCAACAGCGCTGGAAACGACGGCCGTGCTGCGCAAGGCCATCACCGCGAGCCGGGCGCTCGCCGAGCTGAAAGGCATGGCCGAGCGCATGCCCGATCAGGCGATGCTCCTCGACAGCCTGGTCCTGCAGGAAGCGCGAGCCTCGTCCGAGATCGAGAACATCCTGACGACGAATGACGAGTTGTTCAAGGCGGCATCGGATGAGTCCTTGCCTGCCAGCCCCGAGGCCAAGGAGGTGCTGCGCTACCGCCAGGCGTTGAACCACGGCTTCCGGCAGATCGGCACGCGGCCCTTGGCGACCGGCCTGTTCATCGAGATCGCACAGCTCATCAAGCAAGCGGACTTCAGCGTCCGCCGCACGCCCGGAACGCGCATCGCGAACGGCCGAGGCCAGACGATCTACACCCCGCCGGAAGGCGATGGCGTCATCCGCGACAAGCTGCGAGAGCTCGAGAACTTCATGCACGCCGAAGACGGGCTCGATGCGCTGGTGAAGATGGCCTTGATGCACTACCAGTTCGAAGCCATCCATCCGTTCCCCGACGGCAACGGGCGCACCGGCCGCATCCTGAACATCCTCTACCTCGTCGACTGCGGGCTGCTCACTCAGCCGGTGCTCTACCTGTCTCGCCACATCATCGATCACAAGGCCGCCTACTACGAAGGCTTGCGCCGCGTGACGGAAGAAGGTGCCTGGATCGAGTGGGTGCTGTACATGCTCGATGCGGTCGAGCAGACCTCGCTCCGCACCCGGCAACAGATCATTGACATCCTCGCGTTGATGGAATCCGTGCGGGAGCGCGTTCAACGCGAAGCGCCCGGCGTCTACAGCAAGGACCTGATCGAGCAGGTCTTTCGCCAGCCGTATTGCAAGATCCAGTTCCTGGAGCGTGCCGGCCTTGGCACCCGGCAGACCTGCGCCAAATACCTGCGCGAACTGGAACGGCTCGGCGTGCTGAGCGGTCAGAAGATCGGCCGCGAGGTGTACTTCATCAACGAACCGCTGTTCGGGCTGCTGACCCGGTGACGGCGCGTTAACATGTTAAATTAATCGAGTTTTTTTAACACGTTTCAGGAACATGTTCGCCGCGGCGACATGTTCTACGGCGCCGGCATGTTCTACGGCGCCGGCATGTTCTACGGCGCCGGCATCACCACGATCCCGTCCTCATCCGCATAAAGCCACTCGCCCGGCCGCACCCACACGCCCTGCACCTGCACCGGCACGTCGCGCTGGCCTTCGTTGCGCTTCTCGGTCGGCAGCGGCATCAGCGCCAGCGCGCGGATGCCGACATCGCAGACGGCCAGTTCCGCCACGTCGCGCACGCAACCGTCGACGACCAGCCCGGCCCAGCCGTTGCGCGCCGCGGCGGCCGCGAGGTTGCCGCCGACCAGCGCGCGCCGCAGCGAGCCGCCGCCATCGACCACCAGCACCCGGCCCTGCCCCGGAGAATCGACGGCCGCCTTCACCAGCGAGTTGTCCTCGAAGCACTTCACCGTGCTGACCGGCCCGCTGAACTTCGGCCGGCCGCCGAAGTCGCGGAACACCGGCGGCAGCACGCGGAACGCGCCGTCGGTGTCGTTCTTGTGCGCATCGCACAGGTCGCAGGTGGCGAAATCGTTCGCGTGGTCGGCGCTCATGCGGTCACTTTCTTGATCGGTGGCTTCACATCTTCGCGGCGCGGCGGCAGCATCGTCTGGTGCTCGCGCGGGGTGTTCAAGATGATCGCGGTCGAGGTTTCGGTCAGCAAGCAGAACTTCGTGACGACGGCGTCGAGGTGGGGCACGTCGATCACCGCGATCTCGAGCAGCCAGCTGTCCTCGCCGGTCACGTTGTAGGCGCTGACCACCTCCGGGCTCTGCTGCACCAGCTTCACGACCCGCGCGTACTCCGCGCGGCCCACGCGCACCATCGCGCGGATGCCATAGCCGAGCTTGCCGAGATTGACCGTCGCGCGGTAGCCGGTGATCACGCCGGCCGCTTCGAGCTTGCGCACCCGCTCGGTCACCGCCGGCTGGCTCAGGTGCACGCGGCGGCCCAGCTCGGCCATCGTCAGGCGCGCATCGGCCTGCAGCTCGGCCAGGATGCGGGTGTCATGGGCGTCGATTTCAGCGTTCAAGGCAAACCCTCCGAAAGTCCATCAAACATAGCATGCGTTGCGTCGATCGACCTTGTGTTTCGCCTTCCAATGCGCCGCGCGCCTTCGTACGATGTCGACCTGATTTCTGCATCGAGTTCCCACATGTCCGCTTCATCACCCACCGCCGCCGTGCAGCCCGATCGCGGCCCGCAGGCGCTGATCCTGCTGTGCCTGGCCGCCACCTGGCTGGTCTGGGGTTCCACCTACCTTGCGATCAAGTTCGCGCTGGTCAGCTTCCCGCCCTTCCTGCAGATGGGCTCGCGCTTCCTGTTCGCCGGCGTGCTGCTGATGGCGTGGATGCGCTGGCGCGGCGCACCGTGGCCGAACCGCGTGCAATGGCGCAATGCCCTGGTTGTCGGCGCGCTGATGCTGGGCGGCGGCATGGGCTGCACCGCCTATTCGGAGCAGACCGTGGGCTCGGGCCTGGTGGTCGCGTTCATCGCGGTGGTGCCGTTGATGATCGCGGGCCTGAACCTGCTGTGGCGCGTGGTGCCGAGCCGCATCGAACTGCTGGGCATCGCGATCGGCCTGGCCGGCGTGCTGATGTTGACGCAGGGCGCCGGCTTCCAGGCCTCGCCGGTCGGGCTGGCCGCGATCGCGACGGCCTGCGTCACCTGGTCGATCGGCAGCGTGCTCAGCCAGCGCAGCCTGCCCCTCGCGCCCGGTGCGACCGGCTTCGCCAGCGAGATGATCTGCGGCGGCGTGGTGCTGTTGCTGCTGGCGGCCGTCACCGGCGAGCAGATGCAGTGGCCGCCCGAGCCGAAGGCGGTCGGCGCCTGGTTCTACCTGGTGGTGTTCGGCTCGCTGATCGCGTTCAACGCCTACATGGTGCTGCTGTCGAAGGCCAGCGCCGGGCTCGCGTCGAGCTACACCTTCGTGAACCCGGTGATCGCGATGCTGCTGGGCGTCGCGGTGGCCGGCGAGACCGTCACGCACTACGAGTGGACCGCCGCGGGCGTGGTGCTCGCGGGGGTGGTGTTGCTGCTCTGGAAGAAGAGCCGCTAGCCGATCGGCTTCTCCATGATCACCAGGTGAATGCCCCGATATTGCGGTGGCAATCGGTCGCTCGTCGAGGTGATGCGCTCCCCCACCCGCCTGAAGCCGAACCTGCCGTAGTGGCGGATCAGTGCGGTGCTCTGCGCCCAGGTGTCCAGTCGCAGCACACCAAGGCCCAGGCGATGCACCTCGCGTTCGCACCAGTCCAGCATGGGCGCGAACAGCTGCCGGCCCTTCCATGCCTGCCCGACGATGATGCGATTGATGTAGCGGGCCGATTCCGGCGCCAGCCCCTGCCACATCTCACTGTCCATCAGCGATGGCGGACAGAAGCTGAAGATGCCCGCCACCTGGCCGTCCAGCACCAGCGCGTACTGGCAGCGCTCGGCGATGTCCTTCTCGACGACGGCGAGGTCCAGGTCTTGCCAGGACGGGTGGCCGCCTTCGCGTTGGAACCTGATCGCCTCGTGATAGAGCGCCTCGATGGTGGGAATGTCGTCGACACTCGCGGGTCGGATGTGCATGAGCTGCGGCAGGAAGCTGGAAAGCTGCCACTGTGACGAGGCGTGCCGCCGACGTCTTGTACCGTTGTAAATCGCAAAGGGCCATCGAGATGCAGGCAGACGCGCCGGCAGCTTCAGACTGGGTGCAGTACCGGCCGGCCGGCGCCGCGGGCGTGACGCTGATGCGAGCGCACTTCACCGATCACGCGTTCGAACGGCACAGCCATCCGGAGTACGGCATCGGCCTGACCGGCAGCGGCGTGCAGACCTTCAACTGCCGGGGCACGACCCAGACCAGCGTGCCCGGCGACGTCATCCTGCTGAACCCCGACCAGGCCCACGATGGCCTGCCTGGCCAGGCCGGCGGTTATGGCTATTGCATGCTGTACGTGGAGGCGGATGTGCTGCCCGGCGTCTTGCAGCGCGCCGCCGGGATCCAGGGCAGCCGTTACTTCCGCGAACCGGTCATCCACGACCCCCAGGCGGCCGCAACGCTGCACCGCGCGATCCTCGCGACCGGCCAGCCGCAGGAATCGATGCGAGGCGAAGTGCTGCTGATGGAGGCTTTCGTGCAACTCCTGCTGCGGCATGGCGAATCGCCCAGAACCGCGCCGCCGCCGGTGCACGCAGGGCTGAAGCGGCTCCAGCGCGTCAGGGACCACATCCGGGCGAACGCCGATCGAGACCTGTCGATCGGTGAACTCGCCGTCGAGGCTGGCGTGTCGCGGGTCTACCTGAGCCGCGCCTTCGCCCAGCACTTCGGCGTGCCGCCGCACCTCTACCTGAACGCAGTCCGGCTCGCGAAGGCCCGCAAGCTGCTGTTGCAAGGCCGGGCATTGGCAGAGGTGGCCGCAGCCGTGGGCTTTGCCGACCAGAGCCACTTCACCCGTCGATTCAAGGGCGCGACCGGGTTGTCGCCCGGCGCGTGGCTGAAACAGATGCGGCCGGCGTAGTGTTGCGGGTCAGCGCCGCCACAGCGTGAAGCGCTTCAGTTCACGCGTGCTGACGGCGGCCAGCAACTGCGCTTGATCGAGCGGGCCCAGGTGCTGGGCCATCGCATCCAGCAACTTGGTCGGCACCGCCTGCGCGTTCGAGACGGCCAGCGCATCGACGTCGCTGTCGGGCTGCGTCATCAGCACGAAGAACAGGTCTTCGCCGAGCGGGCCGTCTTCGGTGGTCAGCACGTCGACCTGCCGGATGTCGGACCAGGCCAGGCGCCGGGTCGACGGCTCTTGCGGATCGTCGGGCAGGCCGCTGCGGTGCACCAGGCCCCACGGACTCACGTCCAGCGTGTCGTAACCCGGCACCGCGACCTGCCGGCGCTGCGAACGCAACAACGGCGGCAACAGGCTCAAGGCCAGCAGCAGCGCCCCCGGCCACCAGCGCGCCTGCCCGGCCCAGGCCACCGCCAGCCACACCAGCGACACCGCGAGGCAGGCCCGCCACACCCAGCGCTCTGCCGGCGTCGGTGCCGGCGTGGGATTGACGGGAAGCACTTTGTTCATCGTCGGCAATATATCGTTGGTATGACACCGCGGGTATGACATTGTCTTGAACAAGTCATCTGACAGACGCTTTCACCCTCTGCGCCGCTCGGGCTTGTCATGCGTGACCGAGTCGCTTCTGCGCCGCCTCGCGGATCGCCTGCAGGCTGCTGCGGCTGGTGCTGACGTTCGCATCGAGCTTCAGGTGCAGCAGCGTCGGGCGGCCGCTGGCCAGCGCGGCGGCGAACGCCGGCTCGAAGCCCGCGGTGTCCGAGACACGCGCCGCGCGCCAGCCGAAGGCCTCGGCCAGCGCCGCGAAATCCGGGTTGAACAGGTCGCTGCCGCTGACCCGCCCGGGGTACTCGCGCTCCTGGTGCATGCGGATCGTCCCGTAGGTGCCGTTGTCGACGACGACGCTGATCAGCCGCGTCGCGCCGTAGCCGGTGGCGGTCGCCAGCTCCTGCCCCGTCATCAGGAAATCGCCATCCCCGGCGATGTTGACGACGGTGCGTTCGGGATACAGCAGCGCCGCGGCCACGGCGGCCGGCACGCCATAGCCCATCGCACCGGCCGTCGGCGCGAGTTGCGTGCGGCCGGCGTGCTGCAGGCCGTGATAGCGGCAGAAGCGGTGCAGCCAGCCGCTGTAGTTGCCGGCGCCGTTGGTGTAGACGGTGTCGGCAGGTGCCAGGCGCTGGATGGTCTTGATGACCTCGGCCATGTCGAGCGGCTCTACCGTGGCGGCGACGTGGTTGGCTTCGTAGTCGGCATGCGCCGCCGCCGTCCACTCGCCCCAGGCCGGTTGGGTCGGCGCGGCCAGCGCTTCCAGCGCCTTCGCGGCGGCGGCCATCGATGACTGCAGCAGCAGGTCGGCCGCATAGACGCGGCCCAGTTCCTCCGGCCCGGCGTGGATGTGCACCAGCTTCTGCAGCGGCCGCGGCGCCTTCAGCAGCGTGTAGCCGCCGGTCGTCATCTCGCCGAGCCGCGCGCCGATGGCGATCACCAGGTCGGCCTCGCCGACACGCCGCGCAAGCGCCGGGTTGATGCCGATGCCGACATCGCCGGCGTAGTTGGCATGTCGGTTGTCGAACAGGTCCTGGAAGCGGAACGCGCAGCCGACCGGCAGGTTCCAGTTCTCGGCGAAGCGCTGCAGCGCGGCGCAGACGGCCGCATCCCAGCCACTGCCGCCGGCGATCACGAACGGCCGCTCGGCGGCCATCAGCAGCGCGCGCAGGTCGCGCAGGCCGCCCGGTGCCGGCCAGGCG